>JBJTUB010000322.1:0-5280 GCA_046080465.1 Vampirovibrionales bacterium
CCTGTACGTGTCGACCTGCGCCGGCGTGCATGAAAGCTCTGCAAAAACCCATTCGGGCGTGCAATGAAGTGTTGAACGTTGGTTGCGTAACCCCCTTTGAGAAAACGGGTCTATAGGGGCGAAGCCCCTATAAATACTGAAGGGGGGAGAGTTGTAGAGAGGGAGGAACGGCCTCTCGACGTTGCCCAAAGGGCAACTTGCCACCAAGCTGAGACGTTTCGACTATACATCCATTTCTAACCCATCACCCACTCGCTGTTTGAGGCAACCAACAGTCGGTGCCTCATTGCGAGGGCGAAAGCCCTTCGGTTTGTTGCTGCTTGTTGAGCAAGGCGGTGTAGCGAGCGTGTTTTTGCATCACATACAACTGAAACTGCCCTGTGCCTAAATCTACCACGCTTGCCACGGGGGTCGCAGACCCCTCGTTTTTACGAGCAATGTAGTTCTCCTTCCACGTTAACTGCCCCCATTGGGCGTGGCCTTCGTAGTATCGGCCTTTGCACCCATTGACGCATTCTACCGCCATAACAGGTATGACGGCGATAACCTTGCCTAGCTGAATAAAGCTGAGGGTTTCAATTTGTCGGTTACGCCATGTGGCGGCTCGGCTACTAGCGGGTAAGGCAGGCGTGTGACGCATTGGTAGGGCTAAAGGGGGTTGTTGGATAGGAGCCAACTGAGGCGTGGCCGTGGCGGAAGCCTTAGGGGGGGGGGATGCCTGTGCTTGGGAGGGCGACGGAGGTGGCATAAGCGCCATCTCTTGCCGAGTGGGGCGATACCCTGCGGGTGGAGCCACTGAAGCTGTACGAAGGTTGGTTTTAACACTGCCATCATTCCAGTTGGCCAACTTAACTTGATACACCCCCTTGGGGAGCTTAAACTGGTTCCATTGGGCATCAAACGGCAACCGAAGCACGGCGTAAGGGGTGTAATTGTGGCGATGATACTCTTGCCATTGCTCTAAATCGATATCATCCCACTTAGGCTTGTCGGGTATCCAGTATTGTTGGGGTTTATCTTTTTCTTTGGTGCCGCTTTTCATCTCGGTAGAACCCGAATCAGGCCAGCCCCATTTATAGCCTGTGGTGGCGTTGGACCACGTGTTATCCCAAAAGCCTGGTTGATGGTAGGGAGGTTCTACAAAGTCGTTTTCGGTGGCGTGGCTGGGCAAGTAAAAAACCAACATCCCTGTTGCAACCCACAACCCAACAGAGGCCAAGCAACCAAGCAGCTTGCCTAGGCGTGCTGGCCGTGTTGCCGTGCTTAACCGTGGCCGTTGTGGTTGCGTTGTGTGGGGTGGGGTATGGGCGAGCGTGGTGACTGTTGCCGAGGTGGGGCTATCCATTGTGCCGTCTCCTGTAGGGTGGGACGAGGCCGACCACCCCGTAACTGCTCAATGGTGTGGGCGGGATGCTCGGCTTGAAATACGGCAGAACCAGCCACTAAACAGCTAGCCCCTGCGTTAATGATATCGGCACAATTGCGAAGCCCTACACCACCATCCACTTGAAGGTGGAGTGGGCGTTCGCCGATAAGGGTACGAGCCTGTTGAAGCTTCTCTAAGGTATGCGGAATAAACGATTGCCCCCCAAAACCAGGGTTGACAGACATGATTAAGAGGAGATCGACTTCTGAGATAATGGATTCCAACACGTGGACGGGGGTGGCAGGGTTGAGTGAGACTCCCGCCTTGCAACCCAAGGCTTTAATGTGCTGAAGGGTTCGGTGTAAGTGCGGGCAGGCTTCCCAGTGGACGGTCAGGATATCCGCCCCTGCCTTAGCAAAGGTTTCTAGGTAGCGGTCGGGATGTTCTATCATCAAATGCACATCTAAGGGGAGGGTCGTCAACGGGCGGAGGCTTTCCACCACCATGGGGCCAATGGTTAAGTTGGGTACAAAGTGGCCATCCATTACATCGACATGCACCCAATCGGCACCATCGGCTTGCAACTGTTGAACAGCCTCGCCTAAAAAGGCAAAGTTGGCCGAAAGAATGGAGGGGGCAATGGAGACGGGGGGCACAGGGCTAGTAGAGCTTATCATCGTGGGGGTGTATCCTCTCGTGTGTTTAAAGTATAATAATTGATAGTTCAATTCTTCTTTTCTCGAACATTTTTTAACAGGCAGCTTATCGACTACTTCCATAATGGGGGGCAACGGGGGCGTTAGCCCCCGTTAATAAACCTAGGGGGGAGAGTTTGAGAGGGAGGAACGGCCTCTCAAAGTCGTCTGAAAGACGACACGCAACGAGACAGCTAAGACTGTTCGGAAATAGTGTTATTCACTATATAAAGAGTTTTTCTATAATCATCCCCTAGTATAAATGAAATACCATGCCAATTAAACGCCTACTTCGTCCTTTTGTTCAACGCCAACTATTACCGCTGTTAGCCAAGACACTGTTCCCCGCTTTTTTAAACACGGCTCGTTGGTGTTGGCAACGCTCTGCTTTGGTGCTACCGCCTGAAACACAGGCTCTGTTAGCGGGCGGGCAACCCGTGGTGTTTGTGTTGTGGCATGGGCAAATGTATGGGATGTGTCACCCTGTGTGGCAACGTCAGGGGTGGCAAAGCTACCATCCCACCGTGGTCATTTCTCAGAGTTTGGATGGCGATTTCATGGCGCAAATGGCACCGCACATCGGGTGGCCAAACGTGGTGCGTGGGGCTCATGGCCGTGGGGGGAAGGCCGCTATTCATGGGATGCTGGAATCGTTAGCGCAAGGGCGGTCGGTGTTTGTGCTGGGGGATGGGCCTCGAGGGCCACGGCATCACTTAAAAGCGGCCTTTGTCAAGTTTGTGCAACATCAACAGATTCCCGTCATTGGTGTGGCTTGTACTACCCCATGGCGATGGTGGCAGTTTAACCGTGCTTGGGATGCCTTTGAAGTACCCTGTACGTTTTTACCCTTCCGTTTAACCCTGACCCCCCCCCTCACGCTGCCGCTAGATGAGCCGACGGAGTTGGCACAACATCGTTTAGAACAACACCTTGCCCTGAAGGATTGAGGGTGTACTGCTTCAAGTTTTGATAGGATGATTTTGTATGACCCCTGCTGATTCGTTAATGCTTCCGTATCGTTTTTTAATGGCGACTACCAACTTGCATAAAGTGGCGGAACTAGAAACAGGCTTGCGATTGTTGGGCTTGCCCGCCAGCGTGACCGTTGCCACCGAGCTGGAGGCTATTTGTGAAGATGCCCTAACCTTTGCGGGGAATGCTCGTATTAAGGCCGAGGCCATTAGAGAACAGGGGCAGGCTGGGGGCTTTACCCATGTATTGGGTGATGATTCGGGCTTTCTGCTGGAGGCCTTGGCAGGGATGGATGGCTTGGAACACTTCCCTGGGGTGCATTCCAACCGATGGCTGACCCCGCAACGCTATCAGCAATGGACGGGTAAACCCACGGAGTGCATAACGCATGCCCATCGCTGTGAGGCGATACTGGCGGTGATGGCGGGGCAGACGAACCGTGCGGGTGCGTTTGTAACGGCCTTGCATTGCATCGCACTAGACACGGCAGAAGCACACGCCCCCCTCGATGATGCCCCCCCGCCCCCTAAGGTGTTGGCCGTGGAAGGGCGTTGCCCAGTATGGCTGACACAAACGCATGCAGGGCGGGGAAGCCACGGCTTTGGCTATGATCCTGTGGTGCATCCCTTGGAAGCGGATGGAGCGATTGCCCCGCACACCATGGCCGAACTCACGCCTGAAGAAAAGCATGCTCTCTCGCATCGGGGCAAGGCGATTCAACAGTTGGTTTTCCTGTTACACCCTACTCTAGGTTTCTAATTAAAAAGGAGTTGCTATGCTGCCCTATCATTCCCCCCGAACCCTATCGCTCACTCCCCATCGGGATGTATGGCTCGAAATTAACTTAGGTGCCTTAGAGCATAATGCCTTGCAACTTCGTCGTCATATTGCCGAAGAGATCACCCTGATGGCCGTTATTAAATCGGATGCCTACGGCCACGGCGCCACCATGGTTGCCCCCATTTTGGAAGCCTGTGGCTTTAGCCAGTTTGGAGTAGCCTCGATAGATGAAGCACTGCAACTGCGTGAGGCAGGCGTTGAAGCCCCGATTTTGGTGCTAGGAGCCTCGCCCGATTGGGCCATGCCTTTGGCGGCTCAGCATCGCATTCAGCTGACGGTGTTCAACCAACGTCATATCGATGCCTTGCTTAAGTTAGAGCATCGCCCGTGTATTCATCTAAAAGTAGATACAGGCATGCACCGTGTAGGGGTGGCTCCTGCCGAGTGTGTGGGCTTGTATCAACAGCTGGTAACGCATCAACTGCCGTGCCAAGGTATTTTTAGTCACTTGGCCAAGGGAGGCGACAAGGGAGGTGACAAGGGAGGCGATGCCGAAACGACGCTACGGCAATACCAAACCTTTGTGCAGGTGTTAGAGCAGTTGCAGGAACAAAAGCATCCCCTACCCCGTTATTGCCATTTAAGCAATAGTGCCGGGCAAGAAACACTGATGCAAACGGCCTCTCTGTTAAACTTGGCACGGATTGGTTTGCACTTGTACGGTTACGGCAAAGCCAGTGTGAGCCAAACCTTGGGCTTGCAACCTGTCATGGGTTTAAAGGGGCGAGTTGTCCATTTGCAGTGGGTAGAGGCGGGCGAGGGCGTAAGCTATGGCCATACGTGGGTGGCACCTGAACGGCGATTAATTGCCACCATACCTGTAGGCTATGCCGATGGTGTGCCTCGTGGGTTAAGCAATCGCCTACAGGCACGCTATCATGGGCAAGTGGTATCGCAGGTAGGCACCATAACGATGGATCAACTGATGTTGGATGTAACAACGGTGGCCAACCCTCAGTTGGGGGATGCCGTCACCTTGTTAGAAACAGGTATAGAGGCAACACAAGCCACGGCGTTGACGTTAACCCCTTGGGCGAACGCATTAAGCACCATTGAATACGAGCTGTTGTGTGGCTTGCGGGTTCGCTTGCCCCGTGTTTACGTCCGCTAGGTAATACCAATTAAAAGATTGAATAGCGTATTCTTTCGTTTGTCGCTTTGTATTGCCCGTTGGGCAATGTAGAGAGGCCGGGGCGTTCGCCCCCACAGTGAGGAGGGAGAATCCCAATTCTTACGCAAGATCCTCATTGTGAAAAACCTCTCTACAACTCTCCCCCCTAGGTTTATTGAGAGTATTAACTAAATAGCTTTAGTATTGACTCTGTGAAAATGAAACGCAATCGCTTGCTCCATATCCTTCAGTGAACGAGAGACAACCTTACCTCGCCGTTTAAATCTTGCAATCCA
>JBJTUB010000323.1:0-867 GCA_046080465.1 Vampirovibrionales bacterium
AGGCATTACCAACGAGATGGTTCGCACCGCACCGCCGTTGCTGATGGTGATGAACGATCTACTCAACTTCCTTGGCCCCCTACCGATGATTGTAGGCCATAACGTCACCTTTGATATTGGTTTTTTGCAAGCCAAGGCCAAGGAATGTGGCTTTGGTAGTAGCGATGAACGTTTGGCGTATCATCGTGCGTTTTGTACCAAGGTACTCGCTCAAAAACAATTGCCTGGCCTCCCCAGCTACGAGGGCATTGTGGTCGCAACTCAAATTGGGTATCACAACCCCAACCCCCACCGTGCTGAGGCCGATGTTCGCATGAGTTCGGCTATTTTGTTTGAGTTTATCAAACGTTTGCAATCCGAACACACACTCAAGCAAAACACCGTGGCGGGGCTGTTGGAGTATCAAGGCCTCTTGCAGGCTCGCTAGAAAAACATCCCCCATGCTCGATTTTACCCACCTTCCTGCGTATTTAACCGACCCCATGAGCTTAGTGCTGATTGCCTTGCTGGGTGGGGTTATTGGCTTGCTTTCGGGCTTGCTGGGCATTGGCGGAGGCTTGCTGATTATGCCTGCCTTGGTATTGTTGCCTCCGTTGTTGTTTGGCAAACCATGGCTTAGTTTGCAACTGGCTAGTGGAGTAGCGGCCTTACAGGGATTGGCCTCTAGCACAGCGGGTACGTGGGTGCATTATCGCACGAAACGGCTTAATAAGGCGTGGGTGTTGGCCTTAGGCTTACCCGCCATTGGTGGGGGGATTGTTGGAGCCATTGTCGCACAGTACTGGAGCAAACAACTGATGCTAGGAGTGCTGGCGGCGGTGTTGGCCTTTACGTTGTTTCAAACCGTGAAAACCTTTGCCAAGCTTT
>JBJTUB010000324.1:0-8732 GCA_046080465.1 Vampirovibrionales bacterium
ACCAATGGAATACGTTTAGGGCTAGCCTTCTACGAAGCCATTCAACACATCTTTGGAAAAGAGTCGTAAATTATTTAAAATACTATACAGTCTGTTACAATGAAAGAATGAACCTCATGCTTCCTGCGCTTCTCTCGGTTGCCGATTTTCAGCGAGCCTTAAACGAGGCTCCAATACCCTTGATGGTGGTCGATGCGAGTTATTATTTACCCCATGAGTTGAAAGACGCATCCGCCCTGTATCGAGAAGAACAGATACCGACGGCCTGCTTTTTTGATATTGAGGAGGTGTGCGATACCACGAGTTTGCTTCCGCATATGTTGCCCACGCCAGAGCAGTTGGAGCGTGCATTACAGAGCTTTGGTGTTACGCCCGACTCTTGGATTGTGGTGTACGATCAAAAAGGGGTGTTTAGTTCGCCACGGTTTTGGTGGATGTGCCATGCCCTTGGTTGGGAGCGGGTGAGCGTTTTAGATGGTGGCTTACCTGCTTGGAAAGCTGCAGGGGGAGCGGTGGTTTCGCAGGGGCAAGAGTCGTCTGCCAAAGGGTCAACCCTTCCTTTAGGGTTGGCTCGTTGCGAGGCTTGGGTAGCCACGCTGCCGCAGGTTCAATCGGCGATAGATGATGTGCAAACCTGTATTCTCGATGCTCGTGGTGCCGACCGTTTTCACGGGCGAGTGCCAGAGCCTCGTGCGGGGTTAAAATCGGGGCATATCCCCAGCAGTTGTAACGTCCCGTATCCAGAGGTGTTGAACCCAGAAACAGGGGGCTATCAGCCGTTAAGCGTCTTAGAGGAACGTCTCGCCGATGCGTTGACTCATCCCCGAGTTATTACCACTTGTGGCAGTGGTGTCACGGCTTGCATTCTTACCTTGGCGTTTTATTTGTTGGGTAAACACCCGTTAGCCGTGTACGATGGGTCTTGGGCGGAATATGGTCAGCTGTAGCGTATGGTTTCGACAGGGCAAAAGCATGAAAGAGTGTGAATTGGCGTGTGTTTGATTCATAGAGTGTGATTTCTTTGGCCTGAATTGCGTAGCTCTGAAGGCCAAAGTGGGGTCAAGGGGCAAAGCCCCTTGCACGCAGGGGAGTACGCCCGACGGGGGCCTCTCGTGCAAGAGTCCCCGCTTGGCACCCACCAGCTAGAGACGAAATCACTAAAGAAACTCGAACGGGTGGGTTGAAACCCGCACTCTACAAAGAACTAACCGTTTCTTTGTGGGGGATTGCCACGCTTCGCTCGCAATGACATAGGGGGCTTAGGTTTTCATGCTTTTGTCCTGTTGTTTCGATAAAACTAGTTGAAGCATCGCTATGTTTGCATTAAACTAATTTTAATATAAGAGTCGTTGTCCCTTAATTCGCTTTATTCGCACTTGTGGCGAACTGTAAGTTTTGTTGTTCGTTTAAAGGATGCCGACGTTAAGACGTATCCTCTATCATTTTAAGAAAGCTGATCACAATCATGATGGCCCGTACCTTCCCCATTGAAAAAGTGCGTAACATTGGGATTGCTGCCCACATTGACGCAGGTAAAACCACCACCACCGAGCGTATTTTGTTTTACTCGGGTAAAGTGCATAAAATTGGTGAAGTGCATGAAGGCACCGCCGTAACCGACTGGATGGAACAAGAGCGTGAGCGTGGTATTACCATTACCTCGGCGGCTATTACCACAGGCTGGAAAGATTGTCAAATTAACATTATTGATACCCCTGGCCACGTGGATTTCACTATTGAAGTAGAACGTTCGTTGCGGGTGTTGGATGGTGTGGTTGCTGTTTTCTGCTCGGTAGGTGGTGTTCAATCGCAATCCGAAACCGTGTGGCGTCAAGCCAACCGTTACAAAGTGCCTCGCATGGCCTTTGTTAACAAAATGGATCGTACTGGGGCTAACTTTGAGCGTGTCATTAGCCAAATGAAGTTGCGTTTAGGTGCCAATGCCGTACCGATTCAATTGCCCATTGGTAGCGAAGAAAACTTCCGTGGTGTGATTGACTTGGTGATGAACAAGGCTATTGTGTTTTACGATGATTTGGGTAAAGATATCCGCATTGAAGACATCCCTGCTGATTTGGCTGATGAAGCAGCCATTGCACGTGAAACCTTGATTGAAGCCATTGTTGAGCAAGATGATGATTTGATGAACCGCTTTTTTGAAGAAGGTGCCGATGCCATTGCTGAAGCCGATTTGAAGCGTGTCTTGCGTAAAGCTGTGTGTAATGTCAGCATTGTACCCGTATTGTGTGGTACGGCCTTTAAAAACAAAGGGGTTCAACAATTGTTGGATGCCGTTGTAGATTACTTGCCTAGCCCCATTGAAGTTCCTTCTATTGAAGGTGTGGCTATGGATGGCGAAACAAAAATTACACGTGCCTCTTCGGATGACGAGCCGTTTGCTGCCTTGGCTTTCAAAATTATGACCGATCCTTTCGTGGGTCGTTTAACCTTCTGCCGTTGCTACTCGGGTAAAATGGAAGCCGGTTCTTATATCATGAACGCCACCAAGGGCAAAAAAGAACGTGTGAGCCGTATCGTGCAAATGCACGCTGATCAACGTCAAGAAATTAGCGAAATTCGTGCAGGCGATATCTTTGCTGTGGTAGGCTTCAAAAACACCACCACAGGTGATACCCTCACCATGGATGGTCAAGAGGTTATCTTGGAATCGATCTTTATTCCAGAGCCTGTGATTGAAGTCGCCGTAGAGCCTAAATCTAAAGCCGATCAAGAAAAACTATCGACTGCCTTGCAAAAACTGGCTGAAGAAGATCCTACCTTCCGTGTGCGTGTGGATGAAGAATCGGCACAAACCGTTATTGCGGGTATGGGCGAACTTCACTTGGAAATTATTGTCGACCGTCTGTTGCGTGAATTTAAAGTGGATGCCACCGTCGGTAAACCTCAAGTTGCCTACCGTGAAACTATCACCAAAATGGTGGAAACCGAAGGTAAGTTTGTCCGTCAATCGGGTGGTCGTGGTCAGTATGGTCACGTCTGGTTGCGTATCGAGCCTCAAGAACGTGGCACGGGCTATACCTTTGAAAACAAAATTGTGGGTGGTGTCGTTCCTAAGGAATACGTGCCTGCTGTTTCTAAAGGGGTTGAAGAAGCCCTTAAAGGTGGTATTATTGCTGGCTTTGAGATGATTGACGTAAAAGCCACCATTTTCGATGGTAGCTACCACGATGTCGACTCGAACGAGATGGCCTTTAAAATTGCGGGTTCCATGGCTTTGAAGGCTGGGGTTCCTAAAGCAGCACCTCAATTGTTAGAACCCATGATGAAGGTGGAAGTAGAAGTGCCTGAAGATTTCATGGGCGATGTTATTGGGGATCTCTCCAGTCGTCGTGGCCGTATTGAAGGCATGGAACCAGTGGAAGGCTTGGGTATTAGCAAAATTCGTTGTACCGTACCGTTGAGCGAAATGTTTGGTTACGCTACCGATTTGCGTTCTAAAACCCAAGGTCGTGGTACGTTTAGCATGGAGTTTGCCGATTACGAGCCGATGCCTAAAACCATGGAAGAAGCCTTGAAAGCGAAGTTCAAGGGTCAAACCGTCGAAGCTTAGTAAACTAACTTAGGTAATACCTTTAATACTGCCCACGGACGCTCTTGCTATCAGTGGGCAGTATTTTTTGTTAGCTAGCTGAGGGGCTGTTTGGTGTTTTTGCGTGTTTATGGTTTAATAATGAGGTCTGTATTGTTGTTATAGTTTTTTAAAAAGTTTTTTAGGCATAGGCTAGACGAGGAGCCTAGACCCGTTTGTGAAGGAGTGTAGACAGAACTACATGACTGAACAAATGGGGCGTAGCGACAAAGTATAGACATGCAAAAGAAAATTTTTAAGAGACTATATAAGTTAGGAGTCTTGCTCACCCCTATGAAACACCCCCTCCCTACCTCGTTCAATTTAGAAACCCTGCCCAGTACCTATCAACCCCAAGCCCTCGAAAGTAACGTGTATACTTGGTGGGAAGAACAAGACCTGTTCAACCCTGATACCTCTTTTGCTCTTGCTTGGCAAGCTCGGGGGCAAGAACCACCGAGTAACCCCACCTGCTTTAGTATGGTCATTCCACCCCCAAACGTGACGGGTACCTTGCACATGGGGCATGCCTTGGATAATACCATCCAAGATATTTTTACCCGCTACCACCGCATGTTAGGCCATAAAACGCTGTGGATGCCCGGAACCGATCACGCTGGCATTGCCACTCAAGCCGTTGTAGAACGTCGGTTGTTGGCGGGCGACTTTGAAGGCTACCCTGCGGGGACTCGTCGCACTCAGCTGGAGAAAGAGACGTTTTTGGAGCTGTGCTGGCAATGGGCGAAGCAATGTCAGCATAACATTGTGGGGCAGTTTAAACGCTTAGGTATTTCGCCCGATTGGAACCGTCAACGCTTTACGCTGGATGAGGGGTTGAACCAAGCCGTGCGTGAAACGTTTATCAGCCTGTACGAACGTGGCTATATTTATCGTGGCGAATATATTGTCAACTGGGATCCCGCTACGCAATCCGCTATTTCCGATATTGAAGTGGATTACACCGATGAAGAAAGCTTTTTATGGCACATTGCCTACCCGCTGGTGCATGGCGGTGGCGAATTAGTGGTGGCTACCACTCGCCCCGAAACGCTTTATGGCGATGTGGCCGTGGCCGTCAACCCGAACGATGAACGCTACGCCCGCTTTATTGGTCAACACGTAATACTGCCTTTAACAGGTAAAACCATCCCCGTCATTGGCGATAACTACGTTGAAATAGGCTTTGGCACGGGCTGTTTGAAAATCACCCCCGCCCACGACCCGAACGATTTTCAAGTAGGCAAGCGTCATCAATTAACCCCCTTGCGAGTGTTTGATGATGCGGCGTGTTTGTTGCCCTTACCTCATATCCCCCCCGCTTTGCATGGCGTCAACCGCTGGGAGGCTCGCCAACAGACGGAAACCCTACTGGAAGGGCAGGGCTACTTGCGTGCCAAACAACCCCATCAACTACGGGTAGGCAAAGCACAACGCTCAGGCGAAGTGGTGGAACCCTTGCTTTCCAAGCAATGGTTTGTTAAAACTGCCCCCTTGGCCAAGGCCTGCTTGGAAGCCCTAGAGGCTGGGCAACTCCATTTTGTGCCAGAACGCTGGACGAAAGATTATCTCCGCTGGATGAGCCATATCGAAGATTGGTGTATTTCACGCCAGTTGTGGTGGGGACATTCGGTGCCTGCTTGGCATCACAAAACCACGAAAGAGATCTACGTGGGCTTGACTCCCCCCGCTGATATCGACCACTGGGAGGCCGATACCGATGTGCTAGATACTTGGTTTTCATCGGGCTTGTGGCCGTTTAGCACCTTAGGCTGGCCGAACACCGATGCTGCTGATTATCAACAGTATTATCCCACCAGTTTGTTGGTGACTGGCTTTGATATTATCTTTTTCTGGGTGGCTCGCATGTGCCTGTTTGGCCATGAAATGACGGGGCAATCGCCGTTTGAAACGGTGTATATTCACGGCCTCATTCGGGATGAAAAAGGCCAAAAAATGTCGAAATCCAAGGGCAATACCATTGACCCTGTGGTGGTGATTGATGAACAAGGCTGTGATGGCTTCCGTTTTGCCCTGACGAGCTTAATTACCTACGGCGGGCAAGATATTAAGCTCAGTAAAGATAAACTAGAACAAGGCCGTTTGTTTGCCAACAAACTGTGGAATGCTAGTCGTTTTGTGATGTTGAACTTAGCCAGTGGCGATATTGCTCCAACCATTCAAAAAGACTACTTGTCTGATTTTGACAAATGGATTTTGGGTCGCTATGAGGAAACCGTGCAACAAGCAACCAGCTACTTAGAGCAGCATCGCTTGGGCGAATACGCCAATTTATTGCTAGAGTTTGTTTGGTATCAGTTCTGCGATTGGTATGTGGAATACGCCAAGTTTCCCATGAAACACGCCACCCCCGAGGTTCAAGCCAACGTACGAGCCATTCTCTATACCGTGCTAGAGGGGCTGTTGTGCCTGTTGCACCCCATTATGCCTTATATTACGGAGGCGTTGTGGCAGCAACTTCCTGTGCGTGATGGCCAAAAGCCTTGCTCTATCTCGATTAGCCCGTTTCCTCAAGCAGGGCAAACAGGCGTGGCACCGAGTCCTCTGCTGGATCAAGACATGGATTACTTCTGTGATGTGGTACGTGCCTTGCGGAATGGCCGTCAGCAGTACATGGTTCCCCCTAGCAAAGCGGTGGATGCCATTATTGAAGCCCCTGAAGCACAGGAATATCGCACCATCGAGCGGATGGAGCCTACCTTGCGTCACTTTGTTGCTTTAGAAGCCTTAACCTTGGTAAAGCAATTAACTGAAAAACCTGCCAATGTGGCGACTAACGTGGTGGCTCAAACCCGAGTCATGATCTCGTTAGAAGGGTTGATTGACCCCGAACAAGAGAAGCAACGCTTGTATAAAAAGCAGGAAATCCTACAGAAAGAACAACAAAAGCTGTTGGGCATGCTTTCCAACGAGGGCTTTTTGCAACGGGCTCCCGAAGCCGTGATACTCAAAAACCGAGAGCAGTTGGCCGAACTTAACTTGCAGCTTCAGCTGCTGGCGGAACAGTTGACCAACTTAGCTTAACGAGCGTATGGAAAAAGGTTTGATGCGGTCGCTAACTTTGTCGTTTCGATATCGAATTTCGTTATGTACGTCTGTGTACACGCCTCAATTCAATCTCATCAACTCCTTGTTATCAACTCGCCTGAGACTTTTTCCGTAACCTCTTAACATTAAAGTACCTTTTATTAAGAAAGCGAATACTCCATGAACAAATCAACGAAACCTTCTTCAGGAGCAGGTGTTGCTATGGCATGGCAAAAGTTGAACCCCGCTACAGGCGAGCTACTGGCCACCTATCAGGCGACTCCTTCAGCTGAACTCGATCATCAAGTTATTTGTGCCTATGATGCCTTTCAGCACTGGCAACAGAGTGGCTTAAAGCGTCGTCAGCAGTTGTTAAATCGTTTTGCAGAGCTGCTCTTAGAACACTTGGATGCCTTGGCAACGTGCATTACCGCCGAAGTTGGTAAGCCCTTGCATGAAGCGATACAACTTGATATTATGCCCGCCATTAGCCATGTGCAAGCCATCGCCAAGCAAGGGGTAGCCCAGTATCGCCCCCAAGACTTGGGCATGACTCTGAGCAGCCTGATGCTAGGTAGACACCTGCAACTGCACCGCTTACCCCACGGTGTAATGGGGGTCATTAGCCCGTGGAATTACCCGATTGGCTTGGCCGCCAGTATTTTAGCTAACTGCCTGATGGCCGGAAACACCGTGGTGTTTAAGCCCAGCGAACGCACCCCTGCAACGGGGCAGGCCTTGGTAGAACTGTGGCATCAAGCGTGCCAGCAGGTCGGTGTCCCTACGGCGGTGGTGCAACTGGTGCAGGGCGATGGTAAACAAGGGAGCGAGCTGGTGAATCATCCCTTAGTGCAAGCGGTGGTGTTTACGGGCAGTGATGCGGTGGGTCGTCAGATTCAGCAAGTGTGTGCTAGCCGAAACATTCCCTGCGTGTTGGAATTGGGTGGTAGCGATGCGGGCATTATTCTACCCAGTGCCAGTGCCTTAAACATGGATACGATCGTGGCCAACGTGGTGTGGAGCCGTTTTAGCAATGCGGGGCAAACCTGTGCTGCCATTAAGCGATTGTATGTGCATGACTCTCTCTTCCCAGTTGTAAAAGAGCTGTTGCTAGCCAAGTTGTTACAACTAAACGTGGGCGACCCAACCTTGCCCACCACGCACATGGGGCCGTTGATTGATCAGCATCAGTGGCAACGTTGTGAGGCTCAACGGCAAGATGCGATAGACAAAGGTGCCACGGTGCATCAGGCGACCCTTTCTAGCACGGCGTGTAGCGAGGGCTATTACATGCCCCCAACACTGTTGTTCGAGACGCATCCTGATATGCGGGTTCGGTTTGAGGAAACCTTCGGCCCTTTGCTTCCTATCATGGTGTATCAGCATGTGGATGATGTGATTGATGAAATCAACCGTCTACCTTATGGGTTAGGAGCCAGTGTGTTTGGTGCCACCCACGAGGCCGAAGCCGTAGCACGCCGATTGCAGGTAGGGCAAGTGGGCATTAACCATTTGGCGATGTTGAACAATGCGTTTACTCAAGCTCCGTGGTTGGGTTGGAAGTGTAGTGGCCCTGGGGTTCGGGGGGGCGTGCTGGGCATGGAATCCTTTGTAAAGCATCAGGTGCAGGCCAGTGTGCCTCGGTTTACATGGCCTGTGTTAGCCCAAGGCAAGGATATGTGGTTGTTCGGTAAAAGTTTGCATAGCTTTAGTTTTGCCAAGCGGTTGTGTTCGGCGTTAACGGCTCCGCAAGGCTGGAAAGAGCTGTTGCATGTTGAGTTTTACCAAGGCCTGTGGGATCAACGACCCATCGCCAAACTATAACCAAAGGCCATTCGGCCACGCAATGTGTGGGGTGTTGGGTTGGTCTTGTAAAACGGGCGGGTAGGTATTGCGTTTCGGTGGGCGTTGAATTGGTCTGCCCCCTCTCCCTTAGGTGTATTGTTTCGCATGATTGCAAAGATGTTCATGGTATAGTATTAGGACTTCACTATCTTTCAGAACGAGGGCACCATGCACATTAAACTACACGCCAAGGCACGGACCACCCCTGCCATTCGAGCCGAGATTCAACAAAGTAACAACACCGTCGCAGAAC
>JBJTUB010000325.1:0-10222 GCA_046080465.1 Vampirovibrionales bacterium
ATGTTTTTAAAAGCAGGCTTTGAGCCGTTGCTTGAAAAATGGGGCGATAACGGCCATACACACCCCGATATTACTATTTTTATGGCGAAGCAGCTAAATGGTTAACAGTCGATTTAAAAAGCTCTATTTCAGGTGTTTAAATGCTTCTAACTTTTTAGCGTCAACATGTAAATAAAGCCCAGCTACTGCAGACGATACCTTACCCTGTGGGGCAGGCGGGCCATAGGGTAAGGTATTGTAGGCTTGGAAAAACGCTGTTTCATAGATTCAACGGCTTGAATAATTCGACTCGATTGAAAGATCCCATTAATGGTTGTGAGTGTCACTGCTAGAGCGAATAGCTTTTTTAAACGAGCTTTCGCTATAATTTTATTAGCCTCTAGTCCAAGCTCACATAAAAACTTTACTAGGGCTGTATCAATTTTTGCCTGAGCTTTTGTAAAAATAGCTTGCTTTTCTGCTTTTTTTGCTTCTTCCCATGCCTTGAATCCAAAAATATCCCACCAGTCGCCGTTAGGTTCATTACCTTGACGTATCAAAGGTTTTATATGAACTGGGGAGTGTTTATAAATTGAAGTGTTAGAAAATAATAATGGAGTAACTTGCATTGTAAAGACGACCTTAACTGATTTCGTTGTTTTGAACTAGAAGATAAAAAGGCTAAGCGTTCGCTTGAAATCTATTAGGTAGGGTTTCAGGAAGCACCTCAAGTTTTACAGGTGACACTGGCTTAGAAGCATTGATTTTTTGCCACCCCAAAACACTTAAAGCACCGAAGCATGTACCGATTAAAACAAAAGGCCAAGCAGGAAAAAATAGTTTCTGTAAGGCTTTAATTTTGTTTAGTTGATTTTGATGTTGGAGCAAATCGGCTTCTTGTAAACGTTTGTGTTCTAAATGTATGTTTTTAATGGTTTCTTCAGATAAAGGCCTCCTGAGTGACTCCTTAATCTGATAAGCTTTAGATATATAAGTGAATGGGTTTAAACTTATCACATAAGGCTCCTTGTTAAAACTTTTTAAAGGCTTCTAACCCTTTAGGGTCGACATGTAGATGAAACCCAGCGACTACAGAGTGTAGCTTACTTTGTGGTGAGGGTGTGGATTGGGGCAGAACTTTGGGGGTCGTTCGAGAGCGAATAAATTCAATAACCATTTGGCTTCCTCTTGTAATTCCCACATTAATGGTTGCAGTGACACCCACTAAGCCCATCACAAACCAAGCCACCATGCTTTTTATTTTAGCAATACGCTCTTCAGTAGTGGTGGTAGCAAAAACTTGCTCTGTTTTTTGTTCCGCAACATACTGTTCAGCTTTTAAACGAGCTAAATCGGCCGCATTTTTACCTAATCATCCAAAGCCAAATAAATCTAAACCGTGGTCTGTTTTTGGAGGCTTTTCATCTGTGCCTTGGCGAACCAGTTTACTGGAGGTTATGACCGATGAATAGGGATGAAACTTGGAATGGGTTTCGTGAATTGAAAGAGAGGAACTATACATGGTTCAATAAAATTACCTTTAAATAAGTTATTCTAAAAAACAAAGCTTAGGCTTTGATTTGAAACGAATTAGATGCTTCATTCTGTGGACGTGACGAGGCCACAGGGTCGTTACCACTGTAGTGTTGCCACCCTAGCATAGCTAGAACACCGATGATGGCTCCTAAGAACATAGAGCGAAACGGTGCTGTTGAAGCTTCCAAAAGAGCATGGGTGACTTGTAGGCCATGCTTAAGCGAAATACGATCTCTTTCTTGAAAAAGCTTGCGGTCAAGTTCAATTTTTTCCATAGGATCTTCAATAGAAAAATGTTTAGAAAAATCGTATCCCAGGCTGAAACGAGGTGAATCCGCAAGCGATCTTGGTTGTATCATACAGAATTCCTGACTAGAACTTTTTAAAGGCTTCTAACCCTTTAGGGTCGACATGTAAATGAAACCCATCGACTACAGAGTGTAGCTTACTTTGTGGTGAGGGTGTGGATTGGGGCAGAGCCTTGGGTGTGGTTCGAGAGCGAATAAATTCAATAAAAATTCGACTTCCTTGTGTGATTCCCCAGTTGATGGTTGCAAAAAAGGAAGCAATAATAGCTCCAATAGTAACCGTAGCAGCTGCCCATTCAGCTTTAGAGTGTTTTAGGTTCTGTCGCATATTATGTTGATAAGTGCTGTTTTTGGCAATGTTATTCCTATGTACATTTTTAATATCCTCTGCAAAGGCATCAATCCAATGCCCGATACCAATAAAGATCCACGCCATGTTTTTCATCAGGGGGTTTTTGTTCCGTACCTTGCCGAACAAAGTTTACAGAAGTAGGCTTCAATAGAGTTGGTTTCAATATAGAAGCTAATAGAGTTCTAGAAACAGAAACAGAAACAGAATACATCATTATTTAAAATCACACACATACAACAATTTACGGTTAACTTATAAAGTAACACAACTGTAAAAAAAAAAAGATGAGCGTCAAGTGTTTTTTGTAGCTTAAAACTCGTTTACTCAAGCAAACAGCTACTCTACTTACACAAAAATAGAGTATAAAACAGAAACCCTAAATTGACGGAAACACACATCACAGGTATAATAAAACCATACCCTTGATGCGTTACCCAAGTTGATAGAAAGTGACGCCCACCCCCATGACCACCCTTCCGACTGCCCTTGCCCCAACGTTTAACGAGTTTGCCTCGCCCTATTCCACCTATCGCATTGGGGGGTTAATGGATGAGGCTTATTTTCCCACCAGTGTGCATCAAGCCGAAAGCATTCTGCAGGAACTTCTCCCCCGCATCCACAAAGCCACTAGCCCGTTTCAGGTGCTGGGCTGGGGGTCTAACACCCTGATTTCAAGCCATGGTCTGCGGGGGATGACGTTGATTCTACGCAAGTTGGCTAGTATTGATCAGTTGGATGATACCACGTTTCGGTTTGGGGCGGGCGTGCATTTGGCGAAGGTATCACACACCACGTATCAAGCAGGCTTGCACGGCGGAGAGTTTTTTGTAGGCATTCCTGGTACCATGGGCGGGGCCGCCTGTATGAACGCAGGTGCCATGGGGCATGATACGAGTATGGTGCTGCAACGAGTGCTGGCTTTTGATTTGCAAACAGGCCAAAGTGGTTGGCTTGAAAAAGAACAGCTACGTTTTCAATACCGCTTTAGCGATATTAACCCGAATCGGCATGTGGTGCTAGCAACCGAATGTCGGTTTACCGCGGGCGACAAAGAAGCCGCCAAGCAAATGATGGATATTAACCTCGCTTTTCGTAAAGAGCATCACCCTGTAGAACCCAATGGGGGCAGTGTCTTCCGTAACCCGATGGAGGGTTTGCCCGTGGGGCGTATGGTGGATGAACTGGGCGGTAAAGGCCACTGGTACGTGGGCGATGCGTGGATTAGCCCCAAACATGGTAATTTTATTATTAATAAAGGTAACGCATCCTCGTTGGATGTGTTGCAGTTAATGTGTCGTATCAAACAAGCCGTGCTAGATGCGTACGGCGTGACTATCTTCCCCGAAAATCGCTTTATTGGCGATGCCACTGAAGAAGAACGCCAGTGTTGGCAGTGGCTAAAAGCTGGAGATATTCATCATGGTGGCCACTAACCCCGAATCTACTCGTTCCTACCCCTCTTTTTGCCGATTGAAAGATCACGGTTTACCTGTGGTTGAAAAACACGCCCGCATCGCCGTGTTGTGTGGTGGGCGATCTTCTGAGCGGGAGGTTTCGTTGCGTTCAGGTAAAAACTGCTACGAAGCCTTGCAACGCTTGGGGTATCAACACAGCGTACTGGTGGAAGTGGATGAACGCCTGCCCGAATATTTGCTACACCATCGCATTGATGTCTGTTTTATGGCCGTCCACGGTGAAGGCGGTGAAGATGGAGCCTTGCAAGGCTTGCTAGATATTCTAAACATCCCCTATACAGGCAATCGTATTGAAGCCAGTGCCATTACTATGAATAAAGATACCACCAAACGCTTGCTTCAAGAGGCGGGCTTGCCCGTGTTGCCTTCCATGACCTTCCACAGGAACAGTGACGAAGGGGCTGATTTAGACTTGCTAGAGCGGATTATGAACACCGTGGGTTTTCCGTTGATGGTCAAGCCTTTGGGCTTAGGTTCTAGCGTGGGCATGAGCAAAGTAACCACTGCGGATACCTTGGCTGATGCCTTGGATCTCGCCGCCCCCAATGGCGGGTTGGTGATGGTGGAACGCTTTGCCAAAGGGCAAGATGTGACGGTGGGTGTGATTCAATACGAAGGCCGTTTGAAGGTTTGCCCTATTTTAGAGATTCGCCCTAAAACGGATTGGTACGATTTTGAAGCCAAGTACACCCACGGCATGACGGAGTTTATTCTGCCTGCCGAGTTACCCCATAGCACCACTGCCCGTGTGCAAGCAACGGCCTTGCACGCTCATCAAGTGTTGGGGTGTCATGGTGTGAGCCGTACCGATTTTGTTTGCACCACCGAGGGCTTTTACATCTTGGAAACCAACAGCATCCCGGGCATGACGGATTTAAGCGATTTGCCCGCCCAAGCCAAAGCCATGGGTTTAAGCTATGATGAATTAGTAGAAGCGATTCTGCAAACGGCAGTACAAACCCCTGTGTGGGTAGCGGGCTTGCCCCCGTATCCCGTTATGGAAGGGGATCCTATTGGAACACTATCTAGTAGCTTGCCAACCTTTTAATACGAAAGTTTTTCTACCCCGCTTATGCCTATTGATTTACCCCCTCTCTCATCACGACCAATGCCTCCCCCCGCCACGCCCTCGGGGGAGCATCATGATGAGAGAGGGGCTGCATCACAAGCCACGACCGACTCTCGTTCGCCTCGTAAACAAGGCTCTAAAAAAGGAAAGCCTCCTTCATTAAAAGAAGGCATCCCCAAGCGTCGCCCCAAAAAGCAACGCCCTGCCAGCCAACATTCTGAAGAGTCGACAGTCGATTTACAGGATGATCGTCCTGCGGCGAAGCTACGGAGGCAACAAAAGCTTAAGGTACTTTGGCAACAGCGGTTTACAGCCTTTGCTCGTTTTGTGCTAGGCATGGTACTTTTGTATGGGTGCGGTTGGGTGTGGCTTCAAAGCCCTGCGTTTATTCTGCCTGCTACATCGGAATCCATCCACCTAGAGGGGCAACAACTGTTAAGTGCAGAGGCCTTACGCTATCCGCTACAATTTACCTTAGGCAAGCCCCTGTATCAGTGGGATGCGTTAACGTTAGCAGAATCGCTCAAACAACGTTTTCCCCTGTTGGCACAAGTGCAAGTGCGTAAAACTTACTGGCCACAAGCCCATGTGGATGTGGTGGTTTCTGAGTTTCAGCCTTGGGGCTTGGTGTATTTGCCCAACCGTCAGTTAGAAGCCCTTACTTGGTTTAAGCAATATCATCAGTGGAAGCGGTTACACCCCAATGAACCCGCCCGTTTGCCCTTAATGCCCAAGCCGCATACGGTGGTGTTGGATTCCTACCAAAGCATCCGTTTAGAAGCGAACCATGGAGCGATTCAGCCTGCATGGTTGTCACGCCAAAGTGTGCTGTTGTTTGTACCTAATCATTATTTAGGAACCATGAAACGAGAACATCGGTTTGCGTTGTTCAAAACCTTGGATAGATTGGTGCAAGGTGTGGGAGAATTGCAGTATCAAGGGAGTGCTATCACCCCCTTGGCCGTGACGATCACGCCTGATAGAGAGGTGCATCTCACCCTGTTGTTGCCCTTAAGTGCCGAAGAGCAAGAAAAGCAGGCTCAAGCCTTTAAAAAAGCATGGCTTCAGCAACATCCCCACAGCCCCCTACCCGATGTACCTAGCCTTCAAGAAACGGTGGTGCATTTAGGCACGCTTGATAAAAACATTGCCCTTGAACGTGCCATGCTTTTAAAACCCTTGCTTCGTTTGATGGCCGAGCAGAATAAGCCCGTGGTGATGAATCCCACGGCTCAAGGCTATCAGCCCCCTAAGCAGGTGACACCTCGTACAGGGGCGATTGATATCATTGATTTGCGTTGGGGTAAGAGCATTAGTCTTCATCGACGAGAAACAGGTCGCTTACCCATGGTGATTACCCCACCCCCCACGGCCTTACCCCCAGTTAAAAGTGTGGCCACGCCGATTGGTTCTACGCCTGTACTACCCGTCCAAGAGGGGCTAGTTAAGGCAAACCCCACGCAAGCACCAGTAACGCCCTCATCGTCTACGGTAGCAGGAAAATCAGAGACAGACGTATCAGAGACAAGGGTATTAGAGATGGCCACGCCAAAGTCTACGGTGGCCTCCACACCCGCCAAACCCTCTGCAACAAAGAAGCCTCAATCGTTGCCCACCACGGTGAAACCCAACACTAGATCGACTGCGGCAACGGTCACGGCATCGCCAATAAAGCCGAAGAATGAAGCCTTGCCTCGTAAACCGATGGCTTCTACTATTCCCCTACCTAGCACACTCACAACGCCCACCGCCTCTGAAGGAATCTCTAGTAAGCCCCCCGTCCCTCAATAGCGTGCTAATTAGAGTGTTCCAACGACAATGAGAATCTCGTCTTGGGTGAGTTGAGCAACGATATCCTCGTTGATGCGTTCGCCCACGGTAACAATCGGTATGCCTGGTGGGCAACACACCACGGTTTCTGCACTGATATGACCCACGGCTTGCGACACGGCACATCGCCGGTGCGGTGCTTCAAAGGCCTCACGGGGGCGTTGTGCTTGTTCGGGTAAGGCCCACAGGGGGGGGGGATGAGGCAGGAGCGTTGTGTTGGGCGTGGCTACTGAAGGTAGTTGCTGCCAAACCGCTAAGCTCGCTTCCCACACGGTAGGGGCATGTAAAAGCTGGGCTAAGTACAAGGCCACATCGCCTTGGGTACGTTCAAAGGAAAGGCCGTGTTCTTCCTCCAGCGATACTGCCCATGCCTCGGCGGGGTGATGCTCTATGGCACGAATCAACAACCGAAACGGGTCATCACGTTCGGGGGTGTAGGGCAATAACGCAAACCCTTTAGCGGGTAACAGCTGGGTTAAGGTCTCTCTAAACACATGAATAGCATCGACACGTTGGGCGAGCAGTGTTTGCCCTTCGGGGCTATGCCAAAAGGCGGAAACAGCATCTAGGCTGGCTAAAAACACATAACTCGGGCTAGTGGTTTGCACATGCCCTAGCACGGCCTGTAGTTTACTGGCACTCACACGGCTGGCTTTAGGCAAATGAAGCAAAGCGGTTTGAGTCAAGCTCCCTAGGGTTTTATGGGTGCTTTGTATCACCACATCGGCCCCTTGCACGCACGCCGATGCTGGTAACTGGGGATGCCCTAAGCTAAAATGAGCGCCGTGGGCTTCATCCACAATCAGTAGTAGGCCGTGTTGGTGGCAATACGCAGCCAGTGAGGCAATCGGACTCGTGACCCCTTCATACGTTGGACTGGTGACAACCACGGCATGCAAATCGGGGTGTTGGGCATGGCTTGTTTGCAGCGTCTCTAGCGTTAGCCCACCCCAACAACCACTCAAGGGTATCCATTCAGGCAAGCACCATACGGGCGTGGCATCTGCAAGAAGAACCCCTGCATGAACGGCACGATGCACATTGCGGGGCAACAGTACCTTGGCGTATCGGGGTACACAGGCCAACAGGGCGGCGTGCAATCCGCCACTACTGCCATTCACTAAATAAAAGCTATGGGCAACCTGCCAACGTTCGGCGGTGAGTTGTTGGCTTTCATGAATGCAGCCACCCTCGGGGTCGGGCGTGGCCAGTACATCCAGCCCGTCGAGTTCGGTTAAATCGTGCCGAAGCAGGTTAGACGATAAGCCTAAGGCGGTAAAGGCACGGTGTAACCCTTCAGGTAGGCATGCCCCCCCCGCATGGGCGGGTACATGAAAAGGCAACCGTTGGTGGCTGGGGTAGTGTAGCACTGCATTAAGTAGAGGAGATTTTAGTAAAGGCATGGTAGAAAAACTCCTAAATGAGTAAAATAGAAAAGCGTTTATTAGGGGCTGTTTACAAATAGTTTTAAACCGCTTCTTTCTTACTTCTTGGTGGTAAGTTGCCCTAAAGGGCAACGTAGAGAGGCCGGGGCGTTCGCCCCCGCAGTGAGGAGGGACAATCTCAATTCTTACGCAAGATCCTCATTGTGAAAAACCTCTCTACAACTCTCCCCCCTAGATTATTTATAGGGGCTTCGCCCCTATAAACCCCTTGATACACGACTAAAGTTAAGTGTTGACGTTAGTTTTGTAAGCTGTATCTATAGAAAGTTCTGCAAAAGACCCTTTCCCCCCTCTCCCTTAGGGAGAGGGCTGGGGTGAGGGATGTCACCAACCTAGGTGTAGCCTGCGTTTCCCTCATCTTAACCTTCTGCCTAAGGGAGAGGGGGCAAAAGTTCTTCATGTTATTATGACACAAAGATAGCCCCTTAAAAAGATAAAGACACACGAGAAAGAGAGAAAGAGTGTTTTATGATGTCTACCTATGTGTTTAAACTTAAAAAAGGCGAACTGGAACTCGAGTTGCAAAGCGATGATCCTCATTTTATCGAGGCTCAAATGCAACAGTGGCGTGAACAGTTGTTGAACCCTGCCGTGGCTTCGCAGCAAGGTTATGCCAACACCGTGGCGGGTATTCAAGCCCCACAACGTAATGCCCAACGCTTATATGCCGAATAAGAATCGATGTCGTTTTTACCATGTTTGCTCGTAAACCCACCGCTCCTCCTTCCTTAACCGAGACGGCAGAGCCTGTTGCCACGGAATCTTCGGTGTTAGCAAGCCCTGCCCAAGAGCCTCGTGCTAAAAAAACAGGGCGTTCCACTCAGGCAAGCAACGCCACAAAAGCCCCCCGTAAAAAAACAGCGATGCTTGCCAATACCGCCACCGAAGCCTTGACAGACTCCCTTACTTCTGAGCCTCCTCGGCAAGCCCTGCCCCTGCCGCCTTCGCCTTTGCCCTTACCTTTGCCCGCCTATTCGGCCAAGGTATCGGGGCTAGCGGTGATGCCCATCCCCCCTGTGCCATTGCACGCTGTGCCTTCCCTAAAGCCACTGGCTACGTTAGCGAGTACCGCTCGTGCTTGCCCGTATCGTTTAAAATGGAACGAACAGGCGTGGCAACTGGAGGTTGCCTCTGATGATGCGGGGTTTGTTTCGTATGCCATGCAGGTGTTACAACACCCTTTATTACCGCCTGTATTACCACCCGTGGTGCAGCCTGTTACGCTGAATGACACGCCTGCGTTGCCAGAGCCACGTCCGCTATCGTCATCCCCTGCTCAAGCATCGATAGCGATAGCAACGCAACCGCTTGAAGCCAAACCTGCTATGCCCGAAGTTGCTGAAACACTGCCCCCGCCTTCTATGTTTTCGTTCCCTGCTAAGTTGGCGTCTCCCACGCCCCCTACACCGTCTACACCGCCTACCACCCCTAGCACCCCTAGCACCCCTAGCACTTTGGCCATAGTAGAATCGCCCCCCGTGCATGCGTTGGTGACGAGTTTGCTAGATGCCTTTGAAGAAGAAGAAGCTCAAACCGAGGCGTTACTTCCTGCTCAACACGCCAGCGATGCCAGCCCTAGCTCTTCTCCCCCTCCTGTTACCTCCCCCAGTCAGGCTAGCAGTGAAGCCCCCGCTGTAGCGACACCCCAGCACTTGGAATCCATTTGGCAACAGACCCTCGCTCGTTTTGCTACCTTAGAAGGAAGCCTTCGCTTTTTGCATACGGGGCGTTCGGCCTCTAAGATCGAGGTGTTGGTGGTAACGGCATGGCACTGTACCCAACAGCAACAGCCCCCCAAGCCGTGCTTTACCTTACGAGAACTTCAGCAGGCTTTAGGCAGCCTTGCCACAGAGAATCCTTCCACAACGCTTGGCTATCGGGATGTAGAGCAGGCCTTAGAGCAGGGCTTGCTAGCCGTGCTACCTGATGTAACAGGCTTAGCCATTACCACCGATTACACCTTAACCTCAACGGGTGAAACCTTGGTTCAAGCCCTGTTGAGCTAGGCCCTTTCGGGCGTGCAATGAGGGGATGAGCATTTGTTGCGTCAGACGGCGAGTCGATACTGCGTTCCTGTGGGGGGCATCGTCGAATCCTTATTTTTCCAAACAGTTTTAAAAAGCCAAGCCCTGATGTTTTATACCATTTTCACAAATGAAGGGCGTGTAGTTGATTTCTAGGAGCCTAGACTCGCAGATGAGTGCGGTGTACATAGAGGTACATAAGCT
>JBJTUB010000326.1:0-3643 GCA_046080465.1 Vampirovibrionales bacterium
GCTGTTTGCAAATAGTTGCACCCCACTCCCAATAAATACGTCATTGCGAGCCGTTAGGCGTGGCAATCCCCTGTACAGAAGCGATAAGGCTAAGGAGATTGCTTCACTACGTTCGCAATGACGCACGTTTTTAATAGGGCATGTCTTGATAAAAAGGCATCTACCTTACTGAAATCACGCACTTTTTATTTGTAAACAGCCCCTATCCACATGAGGATTCTATACCGTGACCCCTCCAACACCCACCGCATTGGCAGCCACACCACCCACCACCGCCGAGGATTTAACCCCCAAGGCCATCCTCTTAAAGCAAGCCCTTGAGCTTCAGCCCGCTAAGGCGGGGTATCCGTGGCAGAAAACCCTGATGCTTGGCCTGTTGGCAGGAGCCTTTATCGGGTTTGGCTGCGAAATTTCCACCCTGATTGCCCACGATGCCACCCCCATTGTAGGGCATGGCCTCAACCGAATGTTTGCTGGTGCCGTGTTTAGCGTAGGGCTAATGTTTGTGATGATTGCGGGGGGAGAACTCTTTACGGGCAACACGCTCATGCTCAGTTCACTGTGGTTGGGCAAGGTGCGTTGGCATACCCTGTTGGCCAACTGGGGAAAGGTGTACGTAGCTAATTTTATAGGCAGTGTGGCGCTCGCTGCTTTAGTGGTGTGGGCGGGTACCTGGGAGCAAAACCACGCACTGTTAGGAGCTTATGCTGTTAAAACGGCAGTCGCCAAGGTGACCCTTCCCTTTGGTGAAGCCTTTGCACGGGGTATTTTGTGTAATTTGCTGGTGTGTTTGGCGGTTTGGCAGGCGACGGCCTGCCAACGGGTTTCAGGCAAGGTGCTTGGTATTTTCTTTCCTATTATGACATTTATTGCCTTGGGCTACGAACACTGTATTGCCAACATGTTTTATATTCCTAAGGCTCTTTTTTTGCAGCACTTGCCCACTATTCAAGCCCATTATGCTAGCCTGCATGTGGCTCCAGAGGCTTTAAGCCACCTAACGTGGCTCGGGTTTTTGCATAGTTTGTTACCTGTAACCCTTGGTAATATCGTAGGGGGTGGGGTGTTTGTAGGCCTCGCCTATACGTTGGCTTTTATGCCCCATCCACACCCCGAAACCACTCCTTAGGTTGTTATAGAAATCTCTGCAAAAGGCTCATTCGGGCGTGCAAGCCGAACGGCCTCCCTCACCCCAGCCCTCTCCCTAAGAGAGAGGGAATAAAGCTCGTAAAACCTCCACAGGAACGCGGTATCCACTCGCCGTTTTACGAGGCCAACGCTCAGCCCCACATCGCACAAGCCGAACAGCTTTCATTGCGTGGCCGAAGGGGCTTGTGCAGAGGTTTCTATAGAAACGTTCAGTATCACCCATTTATAGTATTTTGAAATATTTTTGAATCGTAGCAGACTGTACAGATGGGATACGTTTAGGTCTAGCCTTCTACGAAGCCATTCAACACATCTTTAAAAAAGAGTCGTAAATTATTTAAAATACTATATAGGAAGTTTTACTCTACTTTGAGCAAGAACACAAAGTAAGCCCTTTGTTCTATGCTATGGTAAAATTGCATATAGATTATTTGACGATGACTTAAATTATTGGAGCAAGCGACCAACTTCTTTTTTGCTTCTCCCTCTGCTTGTAAAGTTGTTTCCCCTTTTGCTTTAGTGTTGTTTATTGTTATAGGCACAGCATCGGCCACTGAGATGCACGTTGTTGTTTTAAAGGATATCGTCCCTGATGATGAGTCTTAAAAAAGTTGCTTATTTTACGATGGAAATGGCCATCGATCAATCGTTGTACACCTACTCGGGTGGCTTGGGTTATTTATCGGGTTCGCACATGCTTTCTGCAGGAAACTTGGGCTTGCCGATGATTGGTATTTCGTTGTTGTGGGGTACAGGTTATGGTATACAAACCATTGATGCCGATAAAAAAATCCAGCTGAGTTATGAGCTCAAGAGCTACGATTTTCTGAAGGATACAGGCATCACCGTGGATGTCACTATTTTTGGCGAAACCGTGAAAGTGAAGCCCCTGTTGCTAGAGCCTGAAACCTTTGGCACCGTACCCTGTTACTTTTTAACCACAGATATTCCTGAAAACAAGCCAGAGCATCGTGCCTTAACCCACAAACTGTACGATTCTGAAGAGCGGGTGCGGATTGCTCAAGAAATTATTTTAGGCGTGGGCGGGGTGCGAACCCTTTCTGCCTTAGGGATTCCCTTTGATTTAGTACACATGAACGAAGGTCACGCTCTACCCGCTGCCTTTGAACTGTTGAAACTCTACGGGCAAAACTACGAAACCGTTCGCCAAAAGTTGGTATTCACCACACACACACCCGTAGCGGCAGGCAACGAAACCCACAACATTGAACTGTTGAATGAAGCAGGCTTTTTTGTGGATACCACGAAAGAAGATGCCTTGCGTTTAGGCGGGTACGATTTTAGCCTAACCGTGGCGGCTTTGCGTTTAAGCAAGTTGGCCAACGGCGTATCGCAACTGCACGGCGAAGTAGCCAACGATATGTGGAGTTGGGTAGAAGGGCGTTGTAAAATTACGGCCATTACCAACGCTACCAGCCTGAAGTTTTGGCAAGATGAGCGTATTGCGAAAACCAAGCACGACAAAAAAGCCTTGCGTGCCACCAAAGCCACCATGCGTAGCGAATTGGTGAGCTATGTAAAAGAGAAAACAGGCAAACAGCTGAATCCTAACGTGTTTACCTTGGTATGGGCGAGACGTTTTACCGCCTACAAGCGTGCCGATTTAATCTTTAAAGATTTTGCCCGCATTAAACGCTTGTTGGAACAAAAGAAGTTGCAAATTGTGTTTGCAGGTAAGTTCCACCCCAAAGATACATGGGGGCGGGATACCTTTAATCAGATGATTCAGTACGCTGAGGAGTTGCCAGGCTTGGCCGTGTTGACAGGCTACGATTTGGAGCTTTCTGGCCGGTTAAAGCGAGGGTCAGATTTGTGGCTGAATACCCCCTTGCGTCCGTTGGAAGCCTCGGGGACGAGTGGTATGTCTGCCAACTTTAACGGCAGTGTGCATATGTCTACGTTTGATGGATGGTCGGTTGAAGGCACCTATGGCGACTACAACGGCTTTATCATCAACGGCGATGCCAGCACCGATCACCTCCCCTTAGAAGAGCGTCACCAGCGTGATTACGAGGATATGATGCGTCAGTTAGAGCATGTGGCCTTGCCCCTGTTTTACGAGAAACCCGATGAATGGGCGGCCTTGATGCAGCGTGCCATTCAAATGAGCGAGCAATATTTTGATTCCAACCGTATGGCTATTGAGTACTACACTCGCTTGTATCAACCAGCTCGTTTAGGCTAGGATTGATTTAGTCCATTTTAACGATATACCAAAAGTAGGTTTAGTAAAACTAAACCTACTTTTGTGTTTTATGTTGGTTTGCAAAGGAGTCTGTTGCCGTTTTGCGAAACCAACGCTTTACGCTTCATCGCACGGGCGAAAGCCCTTATACCAATTTCATAAATAAAGGGCGTCTGCCGCTTTCGTTGTCGCTACGATTCTCGATGAGCTTATGTACCTCTATGTACACCGCACTCATCTGCGAGTCTAGGCTCCTAGAAATCACCTACACGCCCTTCATTTCTAAAA
>JBJTUB010000327.1:0-3291 GCA_046080465.1 Vampirovibrionales bacterium
TTGACGTCTACTGCTCAGATCATTGGAGTGTGTATCTGTTGGTCTTACCTTTAGGAAGGCTTGTTCAAAGTAAAGCCGAAACCTATACAGCCGAGCAGATTTGGAGCGATTTACGTCATTGGATTGCAAGATTTAAACGGCGAGAAAAGGTTGTCTCTCGTTCACTGAAGGATATGGAGCAAGCGATTGCGTTTCATTTTCACAGAGTCAATACTAAAGCTATTTAGTTAATACTCTCTAAATTTCAAGGAAACGAAAACGGCTTAGAGGGCGTATACGCGAAAGTACAGTGCCGATAAACGGCTTGAGTTGACACAGAAAGTTCGCCGATGGGGGCTTTTGCAGAGGTTTCTATAAAATAAGGGCTGAGACGTTGCTCGCATCAGCCTTATGGCACGCTAATAAAAAATCAAGCCTCGGTTCGACTTTCTAACATCTCTCATACACATCCTAAAGTAAAATCCAGTAGCCGTAGCACTATACACGCCATACTAACAACCAGCAAATGGTGTGTCAAGAGAGGTCTTTCAGACACCAAGGGCTTTGTGTTCTAAAAACACCATCTCAAAAGACCCAAAAACCTTGGCAGCAACGTATGAGTTTGATATACTTACATCTAAGCAAAGAAACCTTGATTATACTATCCTCGCTTTTTCTTTTTATTTTGCTGCTGAGAGAGAGTTTACCCCCCTAATCCTTATGCACATCCAACAACTAGAAATTGACAATTTCAAATCCTTTTCGGGTAAAACCGTGATTCCCTTTCGTTGTGGCTTTACCACCGTCTCGGGGCCGAATGGCTCTGGAAAAAGCAACATTGTGGATTCCATTCTGTTTTGCTTGGGCTTGTCCACTTCACGCACCATGCGAGCCGAAAAAATTACCGATCTCATTAACAACAGTAGTCGACGGCGGGAAGCCAGCGTGACGATTACCTTCAACCGAGGCGATGCCGAACTACCTGATGCCTTGTTGCAAGAATCCTTTTCAGAGGATGAAGCCACCCAACAGCAAGCCTTGGCCTTACTGGAAACCTTGCGGTCTGGCCCCTTACTCACCATTACTCGACGCATTAAGGCCACAGGGGCGACGCCTAGCAGTAGCTACTATTTAAATAGTCGCCCTAGTACCCTAGGGGAAATCCACGAGTTGTTGGCTAAGTTCAACGTCTCGCCTGGATGCTATAACGTCATGATGCAGGGCGATGTGGCACATATCGTCAACATGTCTGCGGGCGAACGCCGAAAGATTTTAGACGAGTTGGCAGGCGTGGCCGAGTTTGATCGCAAGATTGAACAAGCACAAAAAGAAATAGCCTCAGCCAGTGAGAATCTTGATAAAAACCAAGTGCTGTTAAACGAGCTGGAGCGTGGGCTAGAGGAACTGGAGCAGCAACGCACGCAAGCCCTACGGTATCAGCAGTTACAAAACGAGGCCAAACAACTGGAAGCTCTGTTGCAAGTGGCGGTCGTGCGTGATCTGCAACGAACCTTGGCCGAACTGCACACGGCCAAGCAAGCCGCTCATCAGCACGAACACGAGGCCAAGCAGGCCGTGGCCACCGCTGCTAAAACCTTGGTGCAACTACGTTTGGCCATTGAAAAACAACGTGAGGCCGTCAAGCAAGAAGGCCACGAACGCCACAGCCAACTGAATCTGCGTAAGCAGGAACTCACCTTGACGTTGCAACGGCGTGAAGAAAGCCAACAGCAGTACACCAAAAAAATCGCCGATTTAGAGACGGCCAAGCAGAGTGCTTTACAGGATATGGTCGTTTACAAAACGGAAACCACCACGCACGAAGCCAACCTTGCCACCGTGGCACAGCAAGAAGCCGAATTGCACGAGCTACTCGCCACACTCAAACAAGAAAAAGACACTCTCGAACAACAGCAAGATGCCTTGTTGGGCGACGCCACGGGTGTGCAACAGCAACGCCAACAAGTACGCCAACAGCTAGAAGCGGTGGATGATCAGTTGGCCATCCTCAAGCGGGAGATGCACGATTACGAAGCCGAATTGGAACGCTTGGAGCTGGCTCAACGGCAACGCTTGCAAACCGTGGCTAGCAACGCCACCAAGCTTCAGCAACTGGAAGAGCGTTACCAAAAACTACACCAAAGCACGCAGGCTTTAGAAGAACGTCAGCAGACCGTGCAACAGCAGGTACGCCAAAAACAAGCCGAACGCAACACCCTACACGCCCACACGCTACGCTTGAAAGAACAAGCCCAGCAAAAACAAGAACGCTTGTTTAAATTGGAAACCTTTCAGCAAGCCCAAAAGGCCATAAGCAACGTCTACAGCGTGCAAACTATTTTGAATGCCAAACTACCGGGGGTGCATGGTACCTTGGCTCAACTGTTGCAGGTACCCACCGAGTATCATCTCGCCTTAGAGCAAGCCTTGGGTGGCCGTCTTCATCACATTGTGGTAGATAACGAGCAAGTGGCTCAGCAGGGCATTCAACTATTAAAAAGCCAAAATGCAGGGCGTGCCACGTTTTTACCCTTAACCAAGTTGCGGGCGTTTAGCAACAGTCTTCCGCCTTTACCCAACAGTTCGGGCGTGATTGATTACGCCCTAGAGCTGGTGAGTTTTGATGCTTTGCACCGCATTGTGTACCAACAAGCCTTGGGCGATACCTTGATTGTCGAGGATGCTCGGCAGGTGGGGGGGCTGATTAACCGTTATCGCATGGTAGCCTTGGATGGCACCGTCATGGAAAAATCAGGCTCCATGGCGGGTGGGTCCGCCCCGAAGGCTCGGGGAGGGAGCGTGTTTGGCCAACCCCTTAGCAATCAGCAAGATGCCGAACTGGTACAAGTTAAGCAACAGCTGGAATCGCTACACACCGAGCTTGCCAAATGCGAAAAACTACTCGCCAAGCTCGATGCTGAATTGCAACACCTACTGCAACAAGAGCTTCAGCCGTTAACGACGCAAGTATTGCACTATCAAGCCCAAAGCAACGCCTTGGAACAACAACTCGCCGAGGAACGTCAGATTCTTGAAGCTCAACAACAGCTGGCCACGCAAGGCGACGACACCACCGCCCACGCCCGCATGAAGGAACTACAAGGCTTAATGCGATTCAACACCGATCGAGTCGCCCAGTTGCAACTCGATCGGGAACCCTTGCAAGAAGCCCTCGCTCAACTGGAAGGGGGAACGCAGCAAAGCAAGGCTCTTCAGCAGTTGCGAGCCTTACTAGAGGAAAATACCTTCCAACAAACCGAACTCAACAAACAGCTGAATGAATTGACGCTGCAACGGGGACGCACCGCCACC
>JBJTUB010000328.1:0-5865 GCA_046080465.1 Vampirovibrionales bacterium
TGTTGCAAGTCCTTTCCAACGAACATGCATGACCGTTCCTGCTCGTGGAGAATATTTTGAGTTATTGGTAAGATACTCTGTTAATTCTTTCCAGCTATAAGTTTGGTAAACTTTACCTAAGCCTTCATCATTGTTGTTAACATGTAGAGGCAGTCGCTTCATCTCATAGTTCGCATGAGGGTCATTACACCACTGCTGTCTTAACCTTGAGTAAACTATGCCAATATTCGGTGAAGGAACGCCCACTTTTTCACCTGTTTGGACGGACATTTCTTTACTAATCAGTTTGCACTCTTTTTGAACTATCTTTAATAGATCTAGAGCACTTAAAGAAATACCATCAAACTTAAAGCCTGCTGTATTTAAAAAAGGAAGTAAACTGTTCATAATTGCAGTAGGCCCACAACTAACAGGGCCATGAGGAACATTAGCAGCATCTTGGTTCATTACAGGATGAACAAACTGAGGTAAGTTTTCTGTTCTTTGTGTCTACCAATAACTTGCATGTTGAGTTAATTCATCTTTAGCAAAATATAACCCTTGAGGAGTTTCCCTTAAAAAGCTTTTAGAAACATTAGGAATAATACGAGAAGAAGAGTCAGTTACGTGAAACATTAGCAATACCTTCAACAAAACAATAAACTGGCAGATTCAAGGTAGAAGTGACCCCACTCTCCTGCGTCACTTCTATCTTGAATCTGCCCTCTCTTTTTTTCTATAACTCCGTTAATGTACGTGCAAGGCTTCCTTGAGCCAAGCTAAAGGTATTTTGCATCAGCTGGGCAATGGTTAGCGGTCCCACCCCACCCGGCACAGGCGTTATGGCCGAACACCGTGGGGCGACGGCTTCAAAATCCACATCCCCGACCAATCGCCCCGTATCTAGGCGGTTAATCCCCACATCCACTACCACGGCTCCAGGTTTGACCATCTCTGCCGTTACAAAATGAGGCATGCCCACGGCGGCCACAAGAATATCCGCTTGTTGCAAATGTTCCTTCAGGGCATGGGTTTTACTGTGGCAGAGAGTCACGGTGGCGTTGGCTTGTAATAGCAGTTGTGCCATGGGCTTACCCACAATGTTCGAACGTCCCAACACAACAGCATGCTTGCCTGCAACATCCACGCCGTGTGCTTGCAACAATCGCATAATGCCTGCTGGCGTACACGGCACGGCCAAAGGGGGCAAGCCTAAGGCCAGTAAGCCTGCGTTGGTAGGATGAAACCCATCCGCATCTTTCTCTGGCAGCACAAGGGTTTGTACTCGTTGCGTTGAAAGATGAGACGGTAGGGGCAACTGCACCAGTATTCCGTGAATGGTGGGCTGTTGGTTCAAGTGCCGAAGCAAGGCTTCTAGCTCGTTTTGCGTCGTGTGTTCCGCTAGGGTGTGTTGTTCGGTGTAAAACCCCAGCTGTTTGGCGGTTTTGGCTTTGCGATTTACGTAGATGCTACTGGCGGCATCGTTGCCTACTTGCACCACCGCTAAGCCTGCTACGGCTCCGTTGTTGGCGTGGCTCCATGCCTGATGCTCTTGGGCTAGGGTCTGCATCCATGTCGCCGCAAAGGCTTTGCCATCTAAAATACGGGGCAAGGGGGTGGGGCTAGTAGTGGAGGAGGAAGACATAGATCAAAGGACTTTCTTACAACGATAACTAAAGTAGTTATTTTAGTATAACGCAAACAAAGGCCTGACTCTATGACTGTTTGTCGAAATTTTTTAAAAAATAGGCTTTGCACCGCCTCTGCCTTTTTGTTAAAATACGACTATTCAATTTTACTATCTCTCTTACCGTGTACATTAGAAAGAATACCCCCCTACCATGATTAACAGTGTCACGCTTGTGGGTCGTTTAGGCCAAGACCCCGAAACCAAGTATTTTGAAACTGGCAGCGTCAAGGCTCGCTTCTCTGTTGCCGTTGATCGCCCTGGAGCGAAAAACGAAGCCAAAGTAACCGATTGGTTCGCCATTGAGGCTTGGGGCAAGCTTGCCGAATTTGCAGGCACATGGCTTAAAAAAGGGAGCAACGTAGCCGTGGTAGGTAGTGTAGAAGTAACCTACTGGACGGACAACACGGGCAACCAACGCGAGCAATTGGCGATTCGTGCCACAGAAATTAAATTTGTGGGTAGCAAAGCCAGCAACAGTGGCGGCGGTGGCAGTGGGGATTTTTCTGCGAACTTTCCGCCCTTGTAATACCATTTAGCAGATTGAATAGCGACTTCCTCTGTTTATCGCTTTGTGTTGCCCGTTGGGCAACGTAGAGAGGCTGGGGCGTTCGCCCCCACAGTGGGGAGGGACAATCTCCATTCTTACGCAAGATCCTCATTGTGAAAAACCTCTCTACAACTCTCCCCCCTAGCTTATTTATAGGGGCTTCGCCCCTATAAACCCGTTTCCTCAAAGGGGTTTACGCAACCAGCGTTCAACGCTTCATTGCACGCCCGAATGGGCTTTTGCAGAGTCTTCTATAAAAGTGTTCGGCAAATAAACTCCTCGTTAACGAGTGTAGTCTCGTAAACGATCGTGCATCGAATGGCGTATTTGCGGGTTGCGTTGTTGTTGTGTCTCTTTTTCTAGTGAATCCGACTCGTTATGGAGTTGTAGATCCAGCAAGAGTTCCTGTTGGCTCTGGTTTCCACTGGTTCGATTGTTCGGGTAACGGGTTGGCTCCCAGCCTTCATAAGTGGGGGTGATTTTGGCAGGCACTAACCGAACATCCAGCCAATGCTGATACGGATTAAATGCGGCAGAGGAGCTTGTTTTAATCGGGCTAGGCAGGGTAGAACGTTGAAACAGAGACGCAGCAGACGAGCTATCTTCCCCCAAGGGAGTAGCAGGGGAAGGCAGGCTAAACGTAGCCGATGATGCAGGACTCAAGGGCTGGCTGGTTTCGGCCTCGGTTACTGGCGACACCAACGGCGAAAAAGGCACAAGTGGTGTTGCTGGCGTGGGGTTTCCCGCCAACGCCTCGGGTGTTAACGCTTCAGTTGTTGATTCAGATGTTGCTTCAAGAGGCGTTTCAGGCAACGATAAGAAGGCCTCATCCAACAGCAACAGGGGGCTAGCCTCGTCTTCACGGCGGAGGGTCAAGCTCGGTTCGGCGTTCAACGCTTGGGCAATACCCGTGTTATCCAAGGGAAGATCGTCTAAAATACGGGTCGGGTTGCTGGCACTGTTAATACTGGTAAGGCTGTTGGTCGTCGTACCCACATAGGTGAGTCCGCCCGTCAGCGTATTTTCTAACACGGCATTACCGTTAGCATCCTGTGTGATGGTGGGGCCAGTGCCATAAAACTGATACACCAAACCTAAGCTTTCCAACACCAAGGTATCGCCATCTGTTAAACCCGCAAACAAGCTTGCCCACTGGGCAGGGCTGGTATCAATTCTATCCAATCGGCCTTGAATACGATTGCTCACGCTCCAGTTTAAATCCGTGATGGACGGAAGTTCCCCCGTGCTTAATAAACGTCCGTGTGTGCTTGGGTAAAACTCGGTAAAGCGGTTTAAATCCAAGGTTTCAAACGGAGCGGTAAGCCAATAGGCCAAGCGTTCATCTAGCTGGGTTTGCGTTAGTACTTCGGTTTGTTGAGTCACGGCGTTAAAGCGATACACTTGCTGTGCTTGGGGCGATAAATCGCCGATGCCCGTTAGGTTTTGTGGGTTAACGCTGTAGGTTTGTCCTTGGTTCCAGCCAAGGGCTTGCGTGTATTCAGCTAGCCGAATGCTGTAAGCGGCCGTTAGTAACTGAGTGTTGTTTAGAGGAATGGGTGTTTGAATCCCTTGGGTGCTGTAGGGATTCCAATAGCTTAGGCCTCGCAAGGCAGGAAAGGTTTGATTTAGTAGGGTGATGCTGGCTAGGGTGTTGCTCATTCATACCTCGGGCTGTTGATGACTCATTATTTAATGTATCGGTCACCTTACCCAAAACTTGAGCATCTTCTCCTATACTTGGTGTATATAGAAGACTCTGCAAAAGGGTTTTCCGAGGGTTCTAAGTCCCTTGTTTCGTGTCGTCTTTCAGACGACGTTGAGAGGCTGGGGCATTCGCCCGTGCAATGAGGCCCGTTCGGGCGTGCAATGAGGGGTGTTGGGTCTGTTTCGTCAAACGGCGAGTCGATACTGCGTTTCTGTGAGCGTTGGTAGGGGCGATTCAAGAATCTACACGCTCTTCTGTTTTATCAATACGTTTATCCAAATACGAGACAACATCTTTAATCACCACTTTTTGTAAAGCCGAAACGATAAGACTCATTGCTTCATAATCTGGCAGACCTTCAGGGGTGATAGGTAATGCTATTTTAAGATTTCGACTTCTAGAACTACGTAGTTTATTACCATAATCAAATTTGCCCCTCATCGCTTTTTGAACACTTGCCACAATGTATAACATTGCAAGTTTCGGTATTTGCTTAGATTCATTCCAGTAAGCACCTGTGTCATCACCCATACCGTATTCATAATTTCGATAAAATACATTCCCAAAAATATCAATAGTCAAACTGTTTTGTGGGAAAACTTTTGTTTTATTTTCAATATAATTAACAACACCTGTATTTGTTATACCCGCCATTACAAAAGGTAAAGTACCTCGGATTTGATCTTCTTTCTTTAGTCTACGTCCTTGCACAATATGGTCAAACAATTCTTCAAGCTTAAACGAGTTCCAAACAATAGAATCAAGACGATCGAGAGCGGTTTGTTCGGCAGGAGTAAGGGTAGGATTATCTAAATCTGTAACTTTTAAGTAAGCCTTTAGCGTTGCTATAAAGGCCTCCATGTAATCAAAAGCTATTTGAGCTTGCCCATCTTTGAATAGAGTTGGTAAATAGATATTTTCATTAGAGGCATTTTCTCTGTTAAATTTATTACCATAATTATATTTGCCACGAATAGCTTTTTTAAAAGAGGTTACTATAAATAAATAGTGATACTTGTTTATTGGTTCTTGAATTTTTTTATACATTCCTTGTATATGAGAATATCCTACAAAATCATGTGGTTGATAAAAAATTGCTTCATCAGTGGTCGTGTCTGAAAATGTAATAATATTACCTTTCTCAGTAGGTTTCAAATCTACATAAGCAGTAATTCCGTTGTTTATGCTTGTATTTGAAACTACAGGAACACTACCTTTTGAAAGAAGTAAATCACTATTAGGTAATCCATAATTTTTAGTCGGTTTAATCTCAAATAAGTCACCGATTTTAAACGATTGCCACTCGATGCCGTAGTCTGCTTCCAACTGGGTTAGTTGGGCTTGCATCGAGTGGCGATCTACTTTCCCAAGCTATCATCCTTCTTAATCAGTTGCTCTACTTCCTAAGCAAAATAATCTGCCACGGTTTTTCTAAAATCGTCAAACGTGGGTTTCGTATCTATCGGGGGGCGTTGATTCCAATCAGCCCCGTTGTTTGGGTCAATATGCCCTTCGTAATACTCGTTTTCGGTAAAAATGTTGAGCTTACTTTTACCAAAACGAACCAAGTTCACCACTTCTTCATAACGTTCTTTAGCTCTGTCGGTATCTTTTAAGTTATTGCTCGCTTTTTTTCTACTGGTGCGTGTGTAGCCATCGTTTGAAAAATCAATAAACTTTACAATCTCATCTTTATGGTGAGCTTCATTTACTTTAAACACATAAATATAGGTTTGAACACTTGATTTACCAATAAATAAATCCATCGGCATTTTTATACTGGCAATAAGCGTGTGTCTTTTTAACAGGAGACCCTAAAAGTCTAGCTGTGTTTGTGGTTAAATAAAGAGTGTTTCCGTTATGTAGACGATCCTCCTAAACATGACTCTTTTTCAGCATCTCGATACGATCCAAGATCCTCGTTATAAACGAGGCATTCGCCAC
>JBJTUB010000329.1:0-6838 GCA_046080465.1 Vampirovibrionales bacterium
CGTGAGCTTATTTTAGAAGAAATGAAGCAACATAACGAATCGTTTGCTGATGTTGTGTCATCAACAATCAGCGATGAGTTGCTAGATGAAAAGCTTTTTGCTTGGGATAACCTAAAAGGACCGAGTCCTAGTAACCAGCGTTACCATTTTACTATATGGACGCATAAACGTGCTTACGTTCCAGCAACTATTTGTCACTATGAGGGAGACGACTACTTTTGTGCTTCCGTTTCGAGAAATCCCGATGGTATCCCTACACCGCACATTGGAGGAGGTTAGCCAATGAGTCGCAACGACAATTCAACTGGAATGGCACTTATCGTGTTAGTAGCCTTGGGGTTTTGGGCGTTAATCTATTTTCAAGACAAAGCCCGATGGAAACCTTTGTATGAGCAATGCCAGCAACAACAGCTAACGGTTACTTGTTCACCTTACCTGATCCGAGGGTTCACAAATTATCAATGCTACGGCGTGAATAGTCAAGGGGTTATGAAAGTAACGTTTCCGTTGACTGATAACGTTAAAACGTTTGAGGGGCTGAATGTTAAGTTAAAGCAGTAAAGGGAGGTTAGTCATGTACCCACGCGTTGGAGAAGTTATTAGAGAAGCACGCCTTGAAAAGGGCATTACACTACGAAAGTTTGCAAAGCTTGTGGGTATTTCGCCAACCATGCTGAGTCGGATTGAACTAGACGAACATGCTGCTAGAGTAGGCGAAGATACTCTCAAAAAGATTGCTCAACATCTTGATGTGAACAGTGATTATTTATTATCGTTGGCCAATAAAATGGACAGTGATTTACAGGAACTTATCATAAAGAAACCCCTTATTATGCCCGATTTTTTAAGAACCGTAGGTAACTCTTCAGAGGAAACCTTACGAGAAATGATGCAGCTAGCCGAACAACGAAAGGAACCCCTCTAGCCTTATGCCCTACCTTACTAAGAGAACTATTGAAGAACAGGCACAACAGCTGATTGAACGTTATTATCAACAAGAAGTCGGTACATTGAGAGAGCCGATAGATGCTGACGGTATCCTTGAACTACAACTGGGTTATGACCTTGTGATTGAAGATTTGAAACAATGCTTTGGCAAAGATGGGGTTCTTGGTGCAACCGCTAGTAATGAGAAGCTCGTCTACATCGATTCTTCACTGGATACACCTGAATCTCTTGGCCGTTATCGTTTTACGTTGGCTCATGAGATAGGTCACATTGTTTTACATATCCCTCCACCAAGTGACACCGTTCAACTCTCATTACTGGATGATGTATCACAACAGCCTACCCCTCTTTTTCGTTGTGGAGAAGGTGAACTGAAAGTAACATCCAACTTTTCGCCAATAGAATGGCAGGCAAACTATTTTGCTTCTTGCTTACTCATGCCTAAACAACGTGTCATGAATGCGATTACTTATTTTAGAAAGGAACCCTCTGTTACAAAAAATCAACCACTGGCCGAACAATATTCTGTTGTTTCAATGATGGCCACACACTTTCAAGTCTCTTATGAGGCAATGACTTATCGAATCCAAAAGCTAGAACCCCCTGTAGCGTCATTAGATCTCAAGTAATTTCAATCAAATTGTTCTATTGCCTTAGTATCCCCTTTTTAATACATGAAAGGTACGCCCATGAAACCCTCTATATTTCCTGATGGCCGTATGACCCCTGAAGCAGCCGCTGAGTATTTAGGACTCACGGTAAGCACGCTAGCCACGATGAGATCTCGTGGAAATGGCCCACTGTTTCTAAAACGAGGCCGAATTTTTTATTATCAAGCGGATTTAGACACATGGTTACAAGAAGCAGGGAAAGCCAGTAGCACGGCACAGCAACGTTTAAAGCAACCCAAACAACAGTAAACCCAAACAACAGTAATAGAGAGACAACCACATCATGATTTCCTCGAACCTTGCCCCTCTGATAGAGGGGCTGGCGACTGCTTTGGAATTAAAACAAACCAATGGAGGGTATCTTGGCACGTGTCCCTTGTGCCACTACCCACGAGCGTTTTCTATTAGCTTGAAGCAGGATACAGCCTTGTATTTTTGCCATGCGTGCCATGGCTCGTTTAATGAGTTTTTAGCCTACTTTAACACCATGGGCTGGACGTATCAAAATCAAAATCAGAGTCGTGCTAATGCAAAAGTTGCTAAAGTTGCAAATGTTTTAGCAGCACCCTCAGAAAAACGAGCGTTGGCCTTCCATTTGTGGAGTATGGCTTACCCCCTTGAAGCAACACTGGCCGAAGTGTATTTACGACACCGTGCTATTGCGTGTGTAGCCTCGCCAACGCTACGATTTTCACCGTATCTAAAGCATACGCCTACCGATACGACACTACCCGCCATGATTGCGAAAGTAACAACAGCAACAGGCGAGTTTTTAGGGGTTCATCGTACTTATTTATCCCCTGATGGGAAGCGTAAAGCCGATGTTTGCTCACCTAAAATGATGCTCGGCAACATTAAGGGTGGGAGCGTTCATTTAAGCCCCCTTGCAGGCGATACACTGGCCGTATGCGAAGGAATTGAAACAGGCTTGAGTATTCAACAAGCCACGGGCATCCCGACGTGGGCAGCTCTCTCTACAGGTGGCATGGCTCAGTTACAACTGCCCCTTGGTACTACGACCTTGATTGTGTGCATGGATCATGATGAGGCTGGCCTGAAAGCAGGGCAAGCCTTAAGCCAACGAGCCTTGGCTCAAGATATCACCGTTAAAAAGATTACGCCCCCACAACAGGGCAGTGATTTTAATGATTTTATTCAGGAGATGTTCTAAGATGAATGCTATTCAGAACTTACTTGATAATGCCCTTCCAGAGAAACTAGCAGAACCGAGGCCTCTTAGTGTGAGTGAGGATTCAGCAACGGCCTTTCCTGTGGAAGCCTTGCCGTTACTCCTACAAAATGCAGCGTTGGCAATTCAGGCCAAAACACAGGCTCCTTTAGCCATGTGCGGGCAATCTGTACTTGCTGTGGCTTCTCTAGTAGCTCAAGGGCAGGTAAATGTAACTACTCTTGGTGGAGGTATTAAGCCTTGTAGCCTCTTCTTTATTACCATTGCTGAAAGTGGCGAACGTAAAAGTAGTGTGGATTCCTTGGCACTCAAACCCATAAAAATATATGAATCTCGCTTGCGGGGTGCTTATGAGTTACAACGCCCTGAGTATGACATTGCCCTTAAAGCCTATGAAGCCCAAACACAACAGATTACCAAAGATAAAAACACCTCGAAAGACCAAAAAGAGGATGCGTTACGCCAGTTAGCTTCTCCACCTTCACCGCCGTTACAACCTATCGTCACATGTGAAGAACCCACCTTTGAGGCGTTGTGTAAGCTCTTTTTATCGGCTCAACCAAGTCTTGGCCTCTTTAGTGATGAAGGAGGGATGTTTTTAGGTGGGTACGCCCTGAAGGAGGACAACCAACGAGCCACAATCACGGGGCTGAGCAAATGCTGGGATGGTGATCCGTTTAAGCGTATTCGTGCCGTGGATGGGAATCATATTATTGCAGGTAAACGGCTAGCCTTGCATTTAATGGTGCAGCCTGTGCTAGCAGAAGGATTTTTAAGTAATCGTTTAAATCAACAGCAAGGCTTGTTGGCTCGAATGTTGGTAGCGTTTCCACCGTCTACTATGGGAACTCGGTATTACCAACAGGCTTCTGCCGAGACCGAACAACTATTGCGAGTGTATGAACAGCACCTGCTCCGCTTGTTGGAACAACCCAAGCCACAGGATATGAATCACCCGAACGAACTCAAACCCCGAACCCTCTTGCTTTCGCTAGAGGCTACTAATCGGCTGATTACCTTTCACGATGAGCTAGAATCTCAACTTGGTAAAACAGGGGCATTAGAACACCTCTCAGGCTTTGCGAACAAACTCCCTGAACACGCTGCTCGACTGGCGGGGGTGCTGGCGTTTATTGACGATTCCCACGTTACAGAGCTACCAACCTCTATGCTGGAGGCTGGGATTCTCCTTGCACGCTACTACCTAAACGAAGCCTTACGCTGGCACGACCACCAACAGGAACCTGAAGCCCTACGGCTTGCACGCAAGCTACACCACTGGCTAGAAGATCGTTGGGAAGGGACGCTGGTTTCTAAGGCTTGCATTCAGGCCATCGCCCCGAAAGAGTTGAGAGAGAAAGGCAAGCTCGATGCGGCCTTTGCCACCTTGGTGGAATACGGCTGGCTGTTGCCGCTAGAAGCCCCTGCCAACATCCACGGCCACACTCGCAAAGAAGCCTTTCGGCGGTGGGGCGGTAAACAAAGAGCATGAGTTAGCCTTGAACTAAAGTCATCAACGTATCATAAGAATTTACTTTATGATAGGCCACAGCGTGAGTGTCTACAGATCGATTCAAGGCTTCAAAAAATTGTTCGGCACAATGAATCTTGCCTTTCTCAATCTCTCGTAAATCCAACGACGACAAGCTGCCCTTGGTTTCTGCTACAAAATACAAGTGCTTCACGCTGGCTTCTTCAAACACAATCGCCCAATCAGGATTGTAATCCCCAATGGGGGTCGGGATTTTAAAGCCTCTAGGCAACTTGGCATAAACAGAAACCTGCGTGCTGGCATCCAACTGCTTCACAAACGCACGTTCAGTGGCGGAATCTGTTTGAACAAAATCATACACATGCTTTTGCAAGGGAAGCTCCGTCGCATCGCTGGATCTAAAAGTAGCATCTGTCGTGAAGATCTCCTCTAGCTGATACGCTTCTTCCAAACGGTTGTAACTAATTTTATCCACCAAGGTGGTGGCTTTTTGCTCGTTAATAAGCCGACTGGTTTCCTGAATAAAACTTTCAGGATTGTGTTGAAACTGCCGAAACACCTCAGGACGCATCCCTGTAAGAATGGCCACCACGGTTTTTCGAGTAAGACCCGTTGCACTGCCCAGCGTAGCGATTAAATCATACCGCACGGCACTAAACGTGGCCGTCGAGGTGGGGGCCGTATGTGTGGTGCTGGTTTGGCTAAAACCATCGCCTAAACGCAGTTGCACATCCGTCAGCGTATCGTGTTGCTGCCCCGATTCAATCACGTATTGCAACGGAACCACGTTTAAGGTTCGATTCAAGGTGTCAATACTACGTTCAATCAACTCCTCAGAATCAAAATACACTTTGTAGACCGCTTTGTGATGAATCCGCTTCCAGAGTTCTAAAAACGCACGCTTGTGCAAGTTGGCGTTTGGAGCCAAGGGTTTCTTGTCCCGATCATTATCCACTTGGAGTTTTTGTTCAGGGAAGGCCACGACCTTGAGCAACTGAGTGAGTCCTTTCGTCAGAGGTTGAAGCTCTTGCGGGAGTGGGGGAAGGCTGTTACTGTGGAGGGCCTCTTGGCAGGCTGGGGTGGGACTATCGTTTTCATCGATAAAATCGTGCTTGGCCAACCATTTGTACAGGGAGAGTGCCTGCCGTTCGGAAATCACCTGCTTGCGTCCATCCGCCAAGGTGATGGTTTTACCTTGGAAAAACTCGGGGGTGGCTTGGGTAGGTCGTGCCGTAATGGCCTCGGAGAGTTCTTTTTGAAGCCCTGCCACAAAATCCGTATAGCTTTCGTTGGTAACCACGGTAAGCTCGTTGATGCGATGCACCGTGGCAGGATCATCCATGCGCTCGCCGTGTTGATTGACGCACAACCGCAAGCCACGCCCCACTTCTTGCCGGCGTGAAAGGGTATTATCGCTATGCTTCAACAAACAAATCACAAACACGTTCGGGTTATCCCACCCTTCCCGTAGGGCGGAATGCGAAAAAATGAAGCGGGTGGGTTCTTCAAAGGAGAGCAAGCGTTGCTTATTCTTGAGAATCAGATCATAGGCATCCACATCGCTGCTTTGCCCTTTGTTTTGACCTGTTTTCTCGATGTTGGGATCCACCAAGCGTTTGTTTTTTTTATCGATGGAAAAATAGCCTTGGTGCGTGGAGACGGCTTCAATGGAAGCCAAATACTCACGATACGGAACCACCTCATCAAAGGGAAGTTCCGCTAAGAGGGCCTCTTTGGCCAAGGCGTATTCTTCTTCAAAGAGTCGGGCATACTCGCCTTTTTCATCGGCTTGGGTGTAATCTCGATACTTGGCTACAGTATCGATAAAAAACAGAGACAGTACCTTGATGCCTTGCCGAAACAGTACTTGTTCTTTCCGCAAGTGGGCTTGGATGGTTTCACGAATTTGGATGCGTCGCAGGTTGCCCTCATTCACATCCCCCGACGCATCACCTGCTTGGAGTTGCAAGCCGTTGGTAAAGGATAGGGTATCCGTACGGGCATCTATTTCACTCACCACACAACCACGATACTGCCCCAACCCGCCTGAAAGATCAAACAGATTATGGCCCCGTTCCAGCTTTTTGAAGGTACGCTGAATACGCCCCGCCTTGGTTTTAACCTCGATTTCCACACGAGCTTTGGGCGGATGCGTACTGGAGGTTTCAATGGATTCCAAGTACAAGTAGGCACTGCTGCCGGGTAAGTTGTGTAGGCGAATCCCCCGAGCGGCAATTTTTTTAACCAGCTTGTGATTGTAAGCATCCAAGGCATCGAGGCGGTGGATTTTGTTGTGCGTGGTTTTGTGCGTGGCCGAATACCGTAGGATAAACAGCGGATTGAATTTTTTGAGCGATTCCAGCGTTTTATCGCCCTCCATTTTTTGGGGTTCATCCAAAATAAGGATGGGGTGGTTTTTTTGAATCACATCAATGGGGCGGCGGGAGTTAAACTCATCCAGCTCCTCGTAAATACGCCGAGCATCCTGCCCTGTGGCGTTAAAGGCTTGCATGTTAATCACCATCACGTTAATGCCCG
>JBJTUB010000330.1:0-10563 GCA_046080465.1 Vampirovibrionales bacterium
TGAGAGGCCGTTCCTCCCTCTCAAACTCTCCCCCCTAGAGTATTTATAGGGGCTTCGCCCCTATAACCCCATTTTTTAGATCTTAACGATTCTAACGTTCGGTATTTCATTACGAGAGCGAACGCTCTCTTTTGCAAAGGCTTCTATAGAAGCCTTAACACCTGACAAAATAAAAGGATTTCCAAAGTGTTAGATAGTGTCAGCTAGGCGGATTTTTCCAGCCAAGATGAACGGTTTGCTTTAAAATAAGTAAAGTTCACTTAAATCAAAGTCGTTTGTTTAGCGTTGAAAAGAGCCATGACACGTGAAGATTAAGTTAAAAGATATTGCCTTACAACACAAACAATGGAGCCTGTATCGTTTAGCTAAAGAGCTAGGCTTGCCCCAGCAAACGATTTATTCGTGGGCCAGTGGCCGCACCCAACCCAGCTACGAGAATATGGATCGTCTTTGTGATATTTTAGATTGTGGTGTAGGCGATTTGTTTGAGGCCGAACCCGTGCAAACCAAGCTTTTTTAAACTGGACACTGGCCTATGTTTGAGCTTTAATAGAGGTTAACAACTTAAAAACAATGTGCTTGTAGCTCAGCTGGATAGAGTGTCGGTCTCCGAAGCCGAAGGTCATGGGTTCGAATCCCGTCAGGCACATTTTTTGTATTTAGGAGCGGTATTAACGCCAACGACGCCCCCGTAACTCTTCTAACTGAAAGTTTATTACCGCCAACGTTAATAAGCCTGTTGGCACCGTCAACATCCAAAACCACGGACACGAAACATCCAAGCCATGCGGATACCGATGAAAGGTATCATACCCCAAACTGTGGCTTAGCACAGGGTACGTGGCATAGGGCGTGGCGAGAGGGTTGTAAGGCAGTAATGGGGGCGTAGACAAAGGTGAGTACGGGTGTCCGAATCCCCCCCCCCAGCCAGTGTACGGATACCCCCCAAAAGAATTAGGTGTAAACGACGAATAAGATGGAGGGAAGGCAGAAGGGAAGCAAGCGAACATTCTAGTTTCTTTCTATAGTCTAGCTAAATCGTAAAACAGCCACGCCATAGGCGTCCGCTTCCCATCATCAGGATGCAGAACATCCCACGTGTTCAGCGGCCCTTCAGGCCAACGGTAATGCCCCATATCCACATGATCGATGTTATAGAAAATACGGTTGCTTTTATTTTTAGCCAAGCTTGCCTGCTCATAAGCACTTTCTGTATAGGGTGTTGCACGTTGGGGCAAATACAGCTGACTACTTAAGGGAATCACGCCATCGTTAAACCGAAACGCCCCTGTTTCTCGTAGGGTTTGGCTTGAAGTATCCCACAACGGAGCTTTGGCCAATACCTGCGATTGCCAACGCATCACCCCATGCACCGTTACCCCCGCCGTACTAGGTAGTACGGGGCTAAGTAAGTTGGTTGGTAGGTTGCGTACCATCCGTAGGGGAGAAAACGCCTTAAGCTTAGGGTTGGTGTAGGCCGTATCCACATAGCTGGTGTAGGCAATCAGCTTACTTCTGAAGAGCGTCACCGCTGGCAGAGACTCATGAAAGCGTAAAGGCTTGTGTGCAGGGTGCGTTGTAGGAAGAGACGCATCCACATTTTGCCACGCCAAATTGCTTTTTAGGTTGGCTTTGTTCATCATGTACACGCCATAGGTGAGCTGATTTTCTGCCTTACGCACGGGCGACCAATGCGATAACAACGGCCGTATGAGCTGAGGAGAAAACACGGGAGCCCCGTGGTAGGGGGTCGCCAAGCCGAACACGGCCTCGGTACGTTCCAGCAAAGCGGGCAAACTCACTAACACATCCCTAGCAATCACGCCCCCTAAACTGTAGGTAATCAACACCGGCCGTTGGGTGGGATGATCCTTTAAAAATAGACGATATTCTTGCGTAAAAAAGTAATTTTGAACCTCATCGGGCTGAGCGGAGTCGTAATGGAAGAGGTAAAAATCGTAGCGATCCATCAACTGGGGTTGATGCACAAGCAAGCGATGCTGAAACTTTCGCCACCACGAGGTGGCTTGCTTTTCCTGAGCCCGCCCAGGAAGCACAATCACGGCCTGCCGTTGCAACGATTCTGGCCGATTGTGCAAACGGTAAATATGGTTTAAGGAAGGATGACGCACCGTATCAATATAGGGTACCTGCCATGGCAAGGCTGGCTTTATGGGGGCTTCCACCGTGGCAGGAGCCGTAGCGGTCTCCTCTCTTAAGCCTGTAGGAATGGCCAACAACGCCTGAGCTTCCGTGGCCGTGGCTAAGCTTTCTGCCCAGCCCGCTACAGAAAACGGTACACTGATAGCCAACGCAACAGCCAACAGTTGTTTTAGATGAACACGCAGCATGGTTAAATGGCCTCCGCAAGTTCGGGGTAGGTGGCTCGTACGGTGTCAAAAATGGTCTCTACATCGCTTAGCGTCGTTACCTTGGTTAATTGATCCCGCAGTACACTAGCACCGCTAAACCCCGCTACATACCAAGGCAGTTGCCCCCGCATTTCACGCACGCCCACGGTTTCGCCTTTATAGGCCACCATCTGTGTTAGGTGTTGCCAGCCCCAATCTAGTTTTTCATGCAGGGTGGGTTCAGGCAACAGTTCGCCTGTTTTTAGGTAATGGTCAATCCGCCCAATTTGCCACGGCGACCCCTGACACCCACGGCCAATCATCACGCCATCAATGCCATAGGTACTGAGTACATGGTGGGCATCTTGCGGGGTGACAATATCGCCGTTACCAATGACGGGGATATGTGGCCCCAAGCGTTGCTTTAGCAAGGCAAAGGCCTCCCAATCCACCCCAGGGCGATAGCCTTGAGCGCGTGTGCGGGCGTGCAGGGTGATCATCTTGGCACCTGCTTCCACCAAGGCCTCGGCAAAATCGAGATAGTTCTTGCTGGTTTCATCCCACCCTAAACGACACTTCACCGTCACGGGGACAGGCACAGCCTTACTGACGGCACGCACCAACTGGGTTGCCAAGGCCACATCCTTCATTAAAGCACAGCCCTCAAAGTTACCTGTAATTTTTTTAACCGGGCAACCCATGTTTAAATCCAAGGTATCAGGAGAATGACGGGCGACAATTTCTTCCGCAGCTCGAATCAACACCTCTTCACGGTGGGCGGCCAACTGATAGGCAATAGGGTGATCTTGCAGGCTTTTATCTAAAATATTGGCATCCCAACGCTGACTGTACACCAACCCGTTCGAGCTAATCATTTCTGTACAAATCAGCGATTGCGGGGCCGCTTGACGCACCAAGCCCCGAAACACCACATCGGTAATACCTGCCATGGGGGCGAGCATCACTCGGCTATGAATCTGCACTTGCCCGTTGTTAATGCACAGCGGTGTGTTAAAGGTGATAGGGTTGTTCGGTTCATGGTGGGAAGGATGAGACATGGATGAATCGGCTCCTTGAGGGTTTAGTCGGTAAAGGTGTTCAGGTAGACATTCGGATCAAAAGGATGCAAATCCGTCAGTTGTTCGCCCGTGCCTAGCCACCACGGCAACAGCTGGAAGCGATGAGCCAAATTAAACACCATTCCACTGTGGGGGGCGGTATCTAACTTGGTGACACACAGGCCTGCCACTTGTCCTTGCAAGGCAGTTTGGAATTGTTCAATTTGTTGTAACACGCTTTGGCCTTGCGTGGCATCCACCACAAAAAGCGGGGCTAGCGTGGCTTGCACGGCGGGCATAGAGGCAAGCAGTTTTTGCAGAGAGCGTTGCATTTTCTCTAGTTGGGCAAGTAACTGCCCGTTGTTGTGCAAACGGCCAGCTGTATCAATCAACAACACTCGGGGGCGAGGCTTCTCCTCCTCCTCCTTGTTTTTAAGGACGCTAGCCAACACCTGCTGGCAAGCCTGATACGCTACGGCGGTGGGGTCTTGGCCGTGTTCGCCCCGTAAAAATGTGGTTCCACTACGTTCGGCCCATACGGCCAGTTGACTATCTGCCGCTGCACGAAAGGTATCGCACCCTGCCAGTGTTACATCGCTATGGTGGGCATTAAACCAATGTGCCAGCTTGCCCAGCGTGGTGGTTTTACCGACGCCGTTAATGCCCACCACCATTAAAATAAGCACAGGGGGCAAGTGTTGTGTTTCTGTTAAAAAGGCGGGAAGTTCAACCGATTCCAAACAATGACGCAACTGTTGATGAATTACCTGCGGTGGGGCAGAGGCTGGGCTTGCGTAACAGGCCTGCATGATGTGTTGCACCAAGGCCGGGGAAACATCGGCTTCGTACAAGCGTTCTTCCCACACGGCACACTGCTCGGCATGAGATGCCCCCCCTTTGGTCACAGTCACCAATGCCTCTTCTTTTAAAAAAGGCGATATCCAGTGATGAAGCTTGACTTGTAAGGAGTCGTGTAAGCGGTTAAACATTGTGGGAGGGTCTTTTCTTAGCTGATATTAAGCGGGGTTCGCTGTTGGCGTGAGCAATGCTGCTCCGTTGGCGAGGCGTTGAGCCACGTTGCCTAAAATACCGTTCACCAAGCGGTGACTCTCTTCCGTAGAAAATTGCTTAGCGAGTTCAATCGATTCGTTCAGAGTGATGGGGCGATCGATATCAGGCACGTGAATCAATTCCGCCAAGCCTTGCTTGAGGATGAGGCGATCCATTTTAAACAATCGCTGGCTTCGCCAATCGTTACTGTAATGATCGATGATGCTTTCCAGCTCTTTGCTGTGTTGGCACACCAAGTTCACCAACTGATGCGTAAACAACTGCACCTCGGGCTGATCGGCTTGAATCAGTAGCTGAGGAATGCGGAAGGTTTCGTGAATCAGTTCCATGGCGTACAGGCTGTTGTTCAGTTGCTCTTGCATGGTTTGCGTGGTTGGCAAGGCCACAGGCATATCGGGGGCATTTAACGGACGTGCCAAGTTGCTAGGATCTTCGGCGGCCAGTTGTTGCAGGGTTTGCAATTGTTTTTGTACACTGCGGGCGGCTTCTTCTAGCTGTTGTTCGGCGTGCGATACCAAGCTAAACACACTGGATTTCATCAGTCGGGTGAGGTCTTCACTGGCGACAGGGCTGGTGGGCAACTGTTGCTGGCTGTTTTCCAACACAAACAGAACCATTAACGAACATTCACGGGCAACACGGCGGGCGAAAAGCAGACTCATCATTTCAAAGAACCTTTTTCAATTAAACGACACCAAAACGTCAATAACTATAGATAGATTAAACCTGAAACATGGCCAGAACTGCGATAGTCTAGTGAAAAAAACTAGACGCTTTTTCTTTTAAAGATTTTTTTTAGAGTGTATGAGAAACATAGTTAAAATACAATCAGTGAGGCTACGCATTCCACCACAACGTCAATACAAAAAAACCGTGAAACTTATTTAAAAGAATCACGGTTTTTTTTGATTTAAAATGGTTGCGGGAGTTGGATTTGAACCAACGACCTTTGGGTTATGAGCCCAACGAGCTACCAGGCTGCTCCATCCCGCGTCAACAAAAATACTATCTCTTAAACATAAACGGAATGCAAGTGTTTTTTGAAGATTGTTGACCTTTACGAATAATCACACTATTTCGCAGATTGAATAGCTGCTTCCTACGTTTGTCGCTTTGTGTTGCCCGTTGGGCAACGTAGAGAGGCCGTTCCTCCCTTTCTACAACTCTCCCCCCTAGAGTTATTAACGGGGGCTAACGCCCCCGTTGCCCCCCACTTGAGTTTGGTGAACGAAAGACTATATAACGTGTTCGGAAAAATAAGCGTTTTATTGTAATCAGGCAGGGGTGTCACCCGTCACCCAGCGATCGATGCCCCCATAATCCTTCCCGATACGGATGTGCCTCAAGCCAGCTTCGGCAAAAAGCGTGGCGGTGTGACTCGTCATGCCCTGCCCTACCTCTATCAACCATGGGCTAGCCTCTGCCCAAGCTAGGCTGGTGTGTTGTTGCAGTAAGCGTTCTACCACGGCAAAGCCTTGATTCTCTGCAAATAAGGCCATGCTCGGTTCGTGATGCCGTACATGCGGGGCTAGCGTTGGGGCAAGGGCAGGATCAATATACGGCGGATTACTGATTAACCCATGCCAGCAGCGTGGCCGATGCGTAGCCGAAGGCAGGGCCAGCAGCGTATCGCCTAGGGCGGTGTGCCAGTAAGGCCGCAGATGGCTAGGCAACTGATCTTGAGCGTTCCGTTCGGCCTGTGCTAAGGCGGTTTCGGAAAGATCGGTGGCTAGCACCTGTAGCGGAATCCCTCGTTCGTGGGCTTCCAGCAACAGGGTGAGGCCAATGCACCCCGAGCCAGTCCCGATATCCAGCCAGTGTAGCTCGTGAGCCGTGCCAAAACGCTCGTGCTGTTGTTCAATCTTGGCTAAGGCAAGCTCCACCAGCTGTTCGGTTTCAGGCCGTGGAATCAGCACGGCAGGCGTTACTTCAAACCGCCGACCGTAAAACCAAGCCTCGCCTAAAATGTATTGCAGCGGTTGTCGTTGCTCGATACGCAGGGCTAGCCAGTGCTGTAGCTGCTCCAAAGCGGTGTTGAACCCCGCCTCTTGCCATGCTTGGTGTCCCCGTAGGCAAAGCAGGCGTTCCCACGGGGTGTTAAAGGCACGACTACAAAGCCATTGCCATTCGCTTTGGTGTTGCAGGGGGGAATCGTACACGGTGGCCAAACGTTGAAACGCCGTATGAAGTTCGGCCGGGAAGTATGCGGATAGAAAGGGGGGCATGCTTGGGCTTAGCCTCCTTGAATCACGGTATTAGCGGGTTTAAACAGGATGCGTTCCAGCCAGCAATCGGCTTCAATCGTCACTTTCGCAAGAGCGTGGGGGGTGGTTTCGGCTTCGTGTTGAAAGTGTTCCAGCAGGGCGAACTCTTCTTCAGGGGCGAGGCCATTGTCGCCATACAGGCAGAGTACCAGCTCGGCACACCCCACTGCGGTGCGAGGTCCCGTCCATTCTTCCAGTTGTTCGGCCACGCTTTCAAACAGGTGCTGATAGCGTTCAAAGTCGGGGTGGTCGATAGTTATCATCAAAAAAGCTACTTTCTATTTATAAGCTAGGTTTTTACAGAGGTTTCTATAGTATACCCCATCCAGTAGAAAAGTCATCTTGCACCCTTTCTCAGATTGGCTAGCGTCATCCCATGCTTGTCGCTTTATCGCAAGGGCGAACACCCCCTAGTATATCGGCTTTGTTTTGGATATTATAAAAACCTATGCAAAAGCCCCTACAGGTTAGAAAAAAACTGTTCCTTCTCCCTTAGGGAGAAGGCTAGGATGAGGGAAACACAAGCGATACCTAGGTTTCTGGAATCCCTCACCCCGACCCTCTCCCTAAGGGAGAGGGAGTAAAGCACCTTTTGCAGAGCTGTCTATGAAAATGTCTGTTTGTTGTTCAATTCACTAGCAAAGAATCTCAATCCCATGATGCCTACCCACCCCACTACCACTGCCGAAATTCGTGAAGCCTTTTTAGCTTTTTTTGAAACCAAGCACGGCCATAAACGCCAGCACAGTGCCAGCTTGGTTCCTGCCGATAACCCCACCGTGTTGCTTACCCCAGCGGGCATGTTGCCCTTTGTACCTATCTTTTTAGGGATTGAACCCGCCCCCAATCCGCCCCGAGTCACCACCGCTCAAAAATGTGCGAGGGTGAGCGGTAAGGCCAGCGATTTAGAAGCCGTGGGACGCACCCCTCGTCATCACACCTTTTTTGAGATGATGGGCAACTTCAGCTTTGGCGACTACTTCAAACACGAGGTGATTCCTTGGGCGTGGGAGTTTGTCACCAGCGTGCTAGGCCTACCCCCCGAACGCTTGTGGGTTTCCGTCTTCCGTGAGGACGATGAAAGCTACGATATTTGGCATACGCAGGTGGGCATCCCCGCCGAACGTATTTTTAGATGCGATGAAAAAGATAACTTCTGGGGGCCTCCTGGCCCCTCGGGGCCTTGCGGACCTTGTACCGAAATTCACTACGATTTAACCCAAAACCCGAACGATGATTTAGACACTCGCCTGATTGAGATTTGGAACTTGGTGTTTATGGAACTCTTCCAAGATACCGAGGGCAACCGTCGCCCCTTAGAGAAGAAAAACGTCGATACAGGGGCAGGGCTAGAACGCCTAGCCATGGTGGCTCAGGGCGTGAACAACACCTTTGAAACCGATATTCTTAAACAGTTGATTGAAACCGTGGCCAGCACCAGCGGGGTTCCCTATGGGCAAAGCGAAGCCACCGATGTGGCGTTAAAAATTATTGCCGATCATTTACGCTTTGTTTTGTTTGCCATGGTGGATGGAGCCTTGCCCAGCAACGAAGGTCGTGGCTATGTAGTGCGGATGATTTTACGCCGTGCCGTGCGGTATGGCAAGCAGTATCTTGGTTTGCAACAGCCCTTTTTGCATACGCTACTACCCACAGTGCATGAGCTGTATCACACCGCCTACCCCGAATTAACCGAGCGTTTGGCCATTGCCGTGACAACGACGCAACGTGAAGAAGCTCGGTTTTTAGAAACTTTGGATAAAGGCAACAAGCATTTGCAAGAACTCATAGAAACGCTACAGGCCAACCAGCAAACGCAACTGGCAGGCGAGGCCGCCTTTAAACTGTATGATACCTATGGGTTTCCTGTTGAATTGACGAACGATATTTTGCAAGAACATCACCTAAGCTTGGATGAAGCGGGCTTTGAACACGCCATGAACGAGGCCAAAGCCTTGGCACGGGCAGGACGCAAGACCGAAGCATTGGTGGAAGATGAGCTGTATAGCCAGTTAATGAGCCTTCATGGTAAAACGCCCTTTGTAGGGTATGAGTCCCTAGAAGCCCCAGTAACGGTGTTGGGCATTTTGGTGGATGGCCACAGCGTGGAAAGCGTGTCGGGAACGAATCAGCCGTGTACGCTTATTTTAAACCAAACGCCTTTTTATGCCGAAAGTGGGGGGCAAGTGGGCGATGTTGGTCAGCTTTCTGCCGATGCGGGTCAGCAATCGGTGACGGTGTTAATTACCGATACCCAAAAAAAGGGAACCTTGGTCATTCACGATGCCTTGTTTGATCAGGGCGAGGCGTTGCGAGTGGGCGATACCCTAATGGCCACGGTGGATCCTGCACATCGTTACGGTAGCCAAGTGCATCACAGTGCCACCCACTTGGTACACGCAGCCCTAAAGCACGTTTGCGGACAAGAGGCCAGCCAAGCAGGCAGCTATGTGAGTGCCGAAGGGGCCAGATTCGATTTCTCCTTTCCACGAGGCCTTACCTCCGATGAGTTGAATCAGGTGGAAGGCTTGGTAAACCGTTGGATTTTTGAAGGCCACACGGCCAGTATTCAGCACATGAGCTTACCCGAAGCCAAGGCCAGTGGTGCCACGGCGATGTTCGGGGAAAAATACGGCGATACCGTGCGAGTGGTTAGTTTTGGGTCTGTTTCTAAAGAGTTATGCGGTGGAACGCACGTTGATAGCGTCACCCGCATTGGCTTGGTGCGGCTTACCAACGAGCAAGCCGTGGCCAGTGGCGTGCGTCGTTTAGAGTTTGTGGCGGGCTATGAGGCGTATCGTCAATTCCGTCAGCAAGATAATTTGGTGAAGCACACCTGTTTGGCCTTAAAAGCCCTACCGCAGGAGGTATTACCCCGCCTTAACAAACTGCAAGAAGATCTTAAACAGCGAGATAAAACCATCACGCAACTGAATACCCAGTTGGCCATGAGTGCCAAAGCCGAGTTAATCGTCCAGTTGCAACAGGCCAGTGCCAGTGGTAGCAAAACCCCTTGGGTGGCACACACCTTGCCCGATACCGATGCCGAGGCATTGAAACGCTTGGGCGAGGCCGTCATGAACGAGGCTCGAGTGGAAGGCGTGTTGGTGTTGGCCAGTACCCTAGGCAACGAGAAAGTGAACTTGTTGTGTTGGGCCAGCGAGGCTGTGGTGAAGCAACAGGGGGTCAAGGCAGGCGATATTATTAAGCAGTTGGCCACCCAGTGCGGAGGCGGGGGCGGGGGTAAGCCCACCTTTGCCCAAGCAGGCGGTAAGGATGTCAGTAAACTTCCTGAAGCTCTGGCCAGCCTCTCGACTCTTTTTTAGAGACAGATTCACAAAATAAGCTTATATAGTATTTTAAATAATTTACGACTCTTTTCCAAAGATGTGTTAAATGGCTTCGTAGAAGGCTAGCCCTAAACGTATTCCATTGGTTACAACCCGCTTGAGCACCGCCCACCACCCCTCAATCGGGTTCAAATCAGGGCTGTAAGCAGGCAAAAATAACAAGCGACAGCCCGCCTCTTCAATGAGAGTCTGTAATGCCTCTGATTTATGAAAGCTCGCATTGTCCCAAATAATGACGGAACCTCTGGGGATTGCAGGCAACAACACCTTCTCCACCCAAGTGGTCACCACGTGCGTATCACAATAGCCCTTAAACACCATTGGAGCAATGATTGCATTGTTGTGTAACCCTGCTATAATTGAAGTGCGAGCATAACGTTTGCCCGATATATTTGCCATAACCTTAACGCCTCGTTTGGCTCTCGCAAACCGACGATACAACACTGAATCAAAGCCTGTTTCGTCCACA
>JBJTUB010000331.1:0-933 GCA_046080465.1 Vampirovibrionales bacterium
GTATAGGCAATTTCTAGGAGCTTAGACTCGCAGATGAGTGCGGTGTACATAAAGGTACATAAGCTCATCGAGAATCGTAGCGACACCGAAAGTGTCAGACGCTATTTAAGATTTTAATTGGTATCAGAACGACGATGTCGCTTAGCTAGGCCTTTTGGGCTTTAACATTGTTCACCCACCCCGCACACAACGTTGCAGGGTGGGTTTTATCTTATACTAACTCACACCTTAACGACCCGAACCCGCATCAATGGCTTTGTTGGCCATGGTGCGCAGAATCGAAAACATACTTAGGTTGGCTTCATACATGCGGTTGGCCATCATGGCATCCGCCATATCGGCTAAAGGATTACTGTTAGATAGGGTAATGTAGCCTTCGGCATCGGCTTGTGGATGCTCGGGTTGATACAGCTTTTTACCTAGGCTGGGGTCTTCAACCACCCCTAGTAAGCTGACCCCTTCCACGCTTTGTTGCTTCAACGCTTGGGTGTTGCCTTGGCGTATTTGTTGCATTACTTGCTCAAACGGCTGTTGCCCCTGTTGCACCAAAATAGGAATTTGGCGTTTAAAGTTGGGGGTCGCCATATTGGCCACATTGGTGGCGGCAATGCGTACACGGGCGGCGTGGGCATCCATGCCACTGCTGGTGATATCCATAGAGTTAAAGAGCGTCATGGGGGTGGGGAGACCTTTCAGCTTATCTGTTAAAAAACAACGCTAGGAAACTAGCACCTGTATCGGCCAAGGTGATGCGGATGATGAAGCCTCTCCTTCATTTGGAGGAAGTTGCTTGAGGGTGTGTACACCTTAGGGTTATACTAACTATAGTCTTTTAAAAAGTTTCTTTTGCATGTCTATACTTTGTCGCTACGCCCCGTTTGTTCAGTCATGGTGTTCTGTCTACACTCCTTCACAAACGTGTCTAGGCTCCTC
>JBJTUB010000332.1:0-1208 GCA_046080465.1 Vampirovibrionales bacterium
TCAAAGGCTCCCCCCTAGTTTATTTATAGGGGCTTCGCCCCTATAAACCCCATTTTTTTAGCTTTTTACGCTTCTATCGCTCGGTGCTTCATTGCGAGGGCGAACGCCCCTTTTGCAGAGGTTTCTATAAAAACTAAACTCCTTGGTGGATGTGTGTTGCCTGTAAAAAAATCTATACTTACTTTTACATGAGTGGATGGCTTATAATCCATAAGCTTCTACTGATGTACACTTTTTTGTATGGTTATTGTATGTTTTCCCCTTTTGATAGCGTGTAACGGCGGTGTCGTTACGTTGTTAATCCTTTAACCTACGGCAGGAATATTCTTTTGCTGTGGGCTGTTGAATAGTGAGATTCTTGAATGTTGAAACAGTTTGCAACCTTGTTAGCGGGTTTATTTTTGTTTGTCGCTTTTGCCAACACCGCCCCAGCCTTAGCCAATGAACATGGTGATGACCATGGTGATGACCATGGTGGCCACGGCGGAGATATCCATGGTAAGCCCCACGGCGATGGCCATCCTAGCACCCACAAAAACCACCCCGACCCTGGCCACGATCACGGCGATGATGAGCATGGCAAGCCTCACGGCCACAAGTAACGTATTTACTTAAAAGGTTTAAGCACTCACCCATCCCACCTTGCTAAAGCAAAGAGGGATGGGTGTTTACCTTAACACCTGATTTATTTTTTCAGGTGTTAAGGTGTCATGGCATTGCCCTCTAGTATTATACCAATTAAAAACTTAAATAGCGTATTTCCACGTTTGTTGTTTTATATTGCCCGTTGGGCAATGTAGAGAGGCCGGGGCGTTCGCCCCCACAGTGAGGAGGGACAATCTCAATTTTGAGACATTTAACTAATTAGATGGTATACTTTTCTTTTGTTTAGAAAGAGAAGTGTGTGCTATATGAACTGCCCTAAATGTGAAGTAGCGAAAAATCAAAAGCTGGATTTGTTAAAGATGTACAACGTTGGCAATGTAAAAACTGCCCTTGTAAATATACTCGTAGTACCCCCAAAGGGCTAGGAGCTAAGACATGGGCCTTAGCGGAAGAGCTTTATACCAGTGGTGTTTCCCTCAGACGTATCGGTCAGTTAATCGGTGTGTCAACAGTCGCTGTCTTAAAGCATATGAGACACGTTGATACCTCTCACTCTCGCTTGGAACCTCAAGATGTCACGGTGGTAGAATTGGATGAGTTAT
>JBJTUB010000333.1:0-31105 GCA_046080465.1 Vampirovibrionales bacterium
ACCCCCTTACCGACACGAACAAAAACTCAAAGAACAACCCTTATCTACTTCCGAAACGATTGCCTGAGCCTTGCCCAACGCTCGCCCCACGTTAAGTTATCTAAATGCACCGTCGGCCAGTAGGCCAACAGTTGTTCAACACGCCCGCCTGTTAGAAAATCAAAAACATACAGTGCAGATTCCAGCGTTTGTTCCAAGCCTTGATTCTTGTACACCCACATGGCCCATGTAACTCGACGCTTAGCGGTTGCAGCACTTAAGCGTAGCAATTCTTCTTTTTTTAACTCTGGAGATATACCGTCACCCATTAAATGATGTGAGTTCACATGCCTCAAAAACCGAGCATACCGCTTGGTAAATCCCTTCCACTGGTCAGCCGACTCTTGAATATGCTTCACACAGGTAGGGTCTAAATCAAGCATCACCACATAGGGTTTCAATTGTTCCCAACCTTCTTTTGTCAGCACCTGGGTTGATTGTTTCAGGTTTTTTAGCAGTTCAACGCCTTCTTGTTTAATCAAAATATTTCTAGGGTTTTCATCACCGTGGTAGAATCCGCCTTCATTAATTAACCGTTGTAGCACAGGCACCACCGTATGCTTATAAAAAGGGAGGAGTTCATTGACACGCACTACCTTGTTTCTCAGCAACTGGTCCAGCGTTTGCCCTTGGATATACTCCATGGCCAACACGGGTAAGTTCGTTTCTGTATCGGTAAAGCTACCCGTAAACGCAGGCACATGGTGGGCAACCGATGGGGGTAAAGCATCTGTTAGTTGCCGATGAAAAGCCACTTCATCTTTTTTGGAAACTGGCAACACCTTAAAGAGAATCCCCTCTTCTGTATCGATACAGATCCCCCCATTCCCGTAACCACGGCTTACGTTTTTAGCTGCAGTACACGTATTAAATACCATTGCTAGATCAGAAGTCATAAAATCACACGTTTCTAAAAATAGGTTTATTAATGTTACTTGATGCTTATTATATATACTAAAGACAAATTGTTTTGTAAAGTATCGGGTTTTCTTCATCACTGCCTAGATAGCATCAAACGTATGTTTGTGCTTTACTAAAAAAGATTATTTCAAACAGGTGTCCCCAACTATCCAAGGAGCTTACCCCCCATGCAACAACACGGCTACTGTAAACGCATTATCCCCTGCTTGGATGTGGATAGCCACGGCCGCACCGTCAAGGGCATTCAGTTTCAAGGCTTGCGGGATATTGGCGACCCCGTAGAGATGGCCGCCCTTTACGAGGCTCAAGGAGCCGATGAGCTGGTGTTTTTAGATATTTCTGCCAGTCACGAAGGGCGACAAACCATGGCAGGCTTGGTAGAACGCATTGCCGATGTGTTGCGGATACCCTTCACGGTAGGCGGGGGCATTAGCACCTTGCCCCAAGTGGTTGATTTACTCCAACGTGGGGCGGATAAAGTATCCATCAACAGCTCGGCCGTCCGTAACCCTCAGTTAATTAACGAGATTGCCACCCACTGTGGTAATCAGTGTTGCGTGTTGGCCATTGATGCCCGCTACCACGGCAAACGCTTTGGCCGTGATAGTTGGGATGTGTTGGTGAAAGGCGGGCGTGAAGTGACGGGGCTGGATGCCCTCGATTGGGCCAAAGAAGCCGTCGACCGTGGGGCGGGCGAGATTTTGTTGACAAGTTGGGATAAAGATGGCACCCGTAGTGGGTTTGATTGCGAGTTGACGGCTCAACTATCGCAGGCCGTGGGCGTGCCAGTCATTGCCTCGGGCGGGGGGTTTGGCCCCGATACCTTTGTGGAGGTATTTACCCGTGGGTGTGCCGATGCTGCCTTGGCGGCTAGTATTTTTCACGATGGCCAGTGGACAGTCAACAGCCTGAAGCAGGCCATCATCGCCCACGCCGATTTACCTATGCGGTTAGTCTAGGTAAAAGCAACAGAGAGGAAAGCCTTGAATGTCTATTAAACAGTTGCAGACACAACCTTTTGATTACGATGAAATTATTAGTAATTCCAAACAATATATTATTCCAAAATATCAACGTGATTACAGCTGGACTGAAAAATATTGGGAAGAACTTTGGCAAGATATTTATGAAATTGTTGAAAGTGAGTATCAAAATTTTCATTACTTGGGTTACTTGCTTTTTCAAAGCGATGCCAATAAAAACCGAGAAGTGATTGATGGTCAACAACGCCTTGTAACGCTAAGTTTATTATTTTTAGCGTGCATTAAACACGTTGAAGAACGAAGCGAAACGAATGAAATCTATAAAAAGCGTCTTGAACCGCATAAAAACAAACTGCTTACTATAGATGACGATGGTGTAACACATTCCAAATTACGCCTCAATTGGCAAAGCGATGTATTTTACGATCGTTTATTAACAGGAGAGCTTCCCAAAAGCATAACTAAAACAGAAAAAGCTCCGAATGTCTTATTGTTTAAAGGGTATCAGTTTTTTAAGCAAAAAATTGATGAATCTTTTGAAAAAGTCGAAGACGTTTTACGCTTTATGACGGCCATTTCTAGTAGGTTAGAGTTTACTGTGATTTTCGTTGAAAATACACTGGATGCCTATAAAATATTTGAAACCCTCAATGCCCGAGGCGTACAACTTTCTTCTGCCGATTTGATTAAAAACCATTTATTCAGTATCGCTAGAGCAGATGATGTGACACTGAATAAAATGAATCGTATGTGGCAGACGTTTATAGAAAATACCATGAGTGAAAACAAAAGCGAATCGGATGAAATTACGCACATTATTCAATGGTATTGTGAAGCGATTAAAGGGAAGAGTCTTCCTAAAAAACAGATTTTTAAAGACATTAAAGAAAGAGTCGACAAAGATCCTGCTAAAGCTATTGAATTGATTGAAGACTTGCTCACGGTGTCTGAGGCGTATCAAAGTATTCGGCTGGCTGAAGGGCGTTATTTTAACGAGGACGATGAAAAACTCTTTACTTTTCTAGGAATGAAACAAGCCTATCCTATTATTTTTGCAAGTGTTTTAGCAAAAATGCCCGATAAGAAGCGAGCTTCCTTATTAAAATGGATCAATTGTGCCAATATGCGACACGGCAAATTTTCAGATAAAAACCCCAATGCTATGGAAAACCTGTATCCAGCCATTGCCCATAAACTAATAACAAAGGTGTTTAAAACTGCGGGTGATGTGCAAGATGAGTTAAAAAACTCTGAACTCAATGTCGCCTCAGCCGAGGTACAACACTATTTGACAAAGCAACGTTTTGAAAAGACCCAAACCTATACGGCCAAACTATTTTTAGCAGTATTGGAAGCCGAACTGCCACCCATTACCAACACAAAACAAGTAACGCTAGAACACATTCTATCTAAAAAGAAGAATGGACACATAGAAGCAGTCCACTCTTTAGGTAATTTCTGTTTACTTTCTTTGGCTCACCAAAAGTTAACTAAGGCAAAGCCGTTTTCTGAAAAAAAGTCAATCTATAGCGAGTCCAGTTTTAAGCAAACTCGTGAGCTTGCAACGTACACAGAACAAGAGTTTACAACGGATTTAATTAGTCAAAGTACAAGCGAACTGGCTGTTAAACTCGATAAACTATTTAATTTCGATTAACCCCTCTTTTTCTACCGACACTCTACTATAAAGGACCCCCCACGATGTTGATTCCCAGTATTGATTTAATGAACGGCCAAGCCGTACAACTCCGCCAAGGCAAAGAACTCGTACTCACCTGCCCCGAAGCCCCCAGCGAGTTGATTCAACGCTTTAACCGCTACGGCGAAGTGGCCGTCATTGACTTAGACGCCGCCCTTGGCCAAGGCGACAACCTCGACCTCATCAAACGCCTGTGTCAACAAGCCGATGTTCGGGCAGGTGGCGGTATTCGCACCGTGGAACGTGGCAAAGAGCTGTTACGAGCAGGAGCCAAGAAGATTATCATCGGCACGGCGGCCACCCCCGAGTTTTTAAGCAATTTTCACCCCAACCAAGTACTGGTGGCACTCGATTTCAACGCCCAAGGCGAGGTATTGGATAAAGGCTGGACGAATAACACGGGCGATACCGTGGCTAGTCGTGCCGAAGCCTTGGCCCCTTATTGCAGTGGGTACCTTTGCACGTTTGTAGATAAAGAAGGCGGCTTGGGGGGCTTACCCCTCGAGGCTGTCAAGGCCTTGCAAGCCAGCTTACCCCACCCCGCCACCGTAGCAGGGGGCGTGAACCACACCACCAACGCCAGCGAGCTGGTGAACGCAGGCTTTGATGTGCAAGTGGGCATGGCCTTGTATCAAGGCTTACTCGACCCTGTTGAAGTGGTGGTGAATCAGCTCGATTGGGCGAAGTTCCCTAACGAGTTGGTACCCACCGTGGTGCAAGATGCCCACACCAAAGATGTACTGATGGTGGCCTACAGCAACCGAGACTCACTAACCACCGCCCTCACCAAAGGGACTGGGGTCTACTGGACACGTTCCCGCCAAGAGATTTGGGAAAAGGGGCTGACGAGTGGGCATGTGCAAACCCTGAAGCGGTGTCGTATTGATTGCGATAACGATACCATCCTCTTCACGGTAGAACAAACGGGAGCCTGTTGCCACACGGGGCAAGATACCTGCTTTGAACAAAAACGCTTTGAGATGACCACCCTCTTTGATATTTTGAAAGACCGAAAAGCCAACCCGCCTGAAGGTTCTTTTACGGCCAAGCTGTTTGCCAACCGTCATAAGTTGGATAAAAAGATTATTGAAGAAGCCTTTGAGGCGACGCAATCCAAAACCCGTGCAGAATATGTGTGGGAAATTGGCGATGCCGTGTTCTTCCTTTCCATGCTGGCCGTGGATGAAGGCATCGAATGGCGTGAGATTGTCGATGAGCTTGCTGGCCGCCACAAATAAGGGCGTTCGCCCTCGCAATAAGCCATTCGGCTTGTACGATGAGGCACCGAACGTTGGTCTCGTCAAACGGCACGCAGGTGTTGCGTTCCTGTGGATGTTGTACTAAAACAGTTTTAGGTTGAGGTCTGTTCAACATTGAGGTATCTAGGGGCTTCGCCCCTAGAATAACTCAGGGGGGAGCGTATTGAGAGGTTTTTCACAATAAGGATCTTGCGTAAGAATTGAGATTGTCCCTCCTCGTTGTGGGGGCGAACGCCCCGGCCTCTCTACGTTGCCCAGAGGGCAACTTAAGGCAGGGGACTAACATAAGTTTATAAACAACCTCTAGTTAACACTCTCAAAAAATCAATGCTACCAGCGGAAGGTTTCCAATTTTTTGCCTTCATTCAAATGTAAGGCCAATTTATCCATCATAACCGAACCCAATAGCCCTAAGGGCAACGCTCCATGAAACGCCCGAGCCGTATTCAGTAAGCCTGTTCCCATATCTTTATCCCATTGAGACGAATACAACGAACTAAAACCAAAGCCTAATCGCATACACAAAGCATCAAACTCCATGCGTTTGGCCAAACGCTCCGCCACTGCTGGATTCTCTTTCAGCACAGCATTTAGTTTTTCCACGGGAATCTCTACACCTTGTGGATTTTTCCGTGGAGCCACTTGGGCCAAACGCACCACCTTAGCTAAATCATCAAAATTGTTGGCTTGAATCATAAAACTTAGCTCACCTATACCCGTGGCCAAACCTGTCAACCCTCGCATTAATGGCGAAACAATACCCAAGCCCACGGCTTCTAGTCCCACCTGTAATGTGGGTAATACAATAGGCGGAATTGTCGACATTTGAGATAAACTCAAGTGATTATCATCTTGCAACAACTGGGGTAACTTTAAAGAATAGCTAGGATCTTTGATTTTCTCCAACACTTCCTGAGGATACGTCGTGACCAGGTGTCCCACTTGATTCAACACCTTCGGAACCGCCTTAAACGCATACACCAAATCGCCACCAGTGTGACGTAGACAGTCGTTTAGCTTATCGACATCCACACCTCGGATGCCCGCAATATAAGTCAGAGTATCGCCGACCGTCTCAAACTTCCTAGGAGCCACCGATTTAAAAATATGTTGGATGGCCTCGCATTCACGCAGCGTTTCCACTATTTTGCCTGAACTTTGCTGAGCTCGTTTGGTGTTGTTGGATGCAATAAAATCACTACCCAAGGCCATCCATCCACTTGAAGCCATATTCAAATACCGCACACCAGCACTATGGTTGAACCCCATCAATGGTGCCACCAACAACCGCACAAAGCCCCCAAATACCATACTCGGTTGCTTACCAGAAAACCCAGCCATGGTAAACGCTAACATTGTAGAGACGGTAGCTAAAGGCATTACAGCACAGCCAAAATCATTGAGCCAATGGTGCCGACGCCCTCGCTCTGTAAAGTTATACACCAAACGTGACCATGGCGTTTGTGACGCTTGTTTAACATCTGAAGAAGACGCAGTATTCGACGTAGAATCAGTAGTGCCTGTTGATTGAGGCTGCAAAAAATGTAACGGGTTTAAACTACAATGCAATAGCTTATTTTCTGTAAATTGCACCGCTGGCGACGTTAAAATTGCTCCTCCGCTTAAACCAGTAAAGCCAATCATAGGCCACAATAATACTTTTCTGGCATCGCTCAAAGGCATCTCAAGCAGAGGAGTCAACGCATGACCTTCACGCACCCGAGACACAGGTTTAGTTGAGGAAACGACAGTCACTGTTGGGTTAGAAAAAGAATCACGCATAAACAACACCATCTATTTTGTTACTAATCAAACCTACAAAATATATAATATTGCTAACAAAGTTATTTTTCAAGCCTAAAAATGATGGAAGACGTTTAATACGGTCGTTATGGAAGATTCTACACAAACCCTTAAATTAAGCGAGCCGTGGCAGTATTCAAAGTAGGATCATGACTAAGATGATGGCACACATGAGCATGCAGGCTAGCAGGCTGTACCACCCACTGTGCCAGCTCTGCAAAAGGCACCCAACACACCTCGTTAATATTCTCAACAAAGGCCATTCGGCCTCGCAATGAAAGCCATTCGGCTTGTACGATGAGGCACCGAACGTTGGTTGCGTCAAACGGCACGCAGGTATTGCATTCCTGTGGGTGTTCGTAGGGACGATTCATGAATCGCCCCCCTAGAGGGCGTTAAGCATTAACACAAAGGAGCTGTAGCCCTTTGCAAGGTGGCATCTTGTTGAAGATGCTGGCAGACATGGGCGTGTAGATGGGCAGGCTGTACCACCCACTGGCTAAGCTCCGCCACAGGAACCCAGCACACCTCGTTAATATTCTCAACAAAGGGCGGGATAAACGTTTGTGGGGGGGCTTGGGTACAGGTTGCTAAATAGGTAACATCCACCACCTGACGCTTACTATCGGCAAAATCGGTCACGGCCAGCAAGCCTTGCAGGGTAACAGCAAGATTCACCTCTTCCAGTAGCTCTCGTACGGCACAGTTGGCCACGGTTTCGCCTTCTTCCAGCGTGCCACCAGGGTAGACCCAAAAATCTCGGTTATTTTGTCGCATCAATAGCACATGGCCTTCGTGCAATAACACCACGGCGGCTCGTACTTTCAAGGGCTTGTTCATAAAGCTCGGTTGGCTCATTTGGCGAAACTCTCCTTAACCCACAACCCACGCATTCAGCTTAGCAATTAGCTCGGTATAAGTGGCCTCTAACGGAGCATTCACCGTTGCCCCAGCCGCACGCTTATGCCCACCGCCACCGTAATGGGTGGCTAAAAAATCCGATACATTATAGGTATCACTATTGGAACGCAAACTAATTTTACTGCCCCCACTCTTGGTTTCACGCACCACGGCGGTCAGCTCACACCCTTGGGTTTGGCGTAGGGTATCAATCAGCCCTTCTACATGCTCTTCCTTCGCCCCAAGTTGGTTCAGTAAGGCTTGGCTCACATGGGTACCCACCACTAAACCATTGGCATACACCGTGCTTTGACGAATGGCTTCGGCGTGCAACAAACTTTGACACCGTGGGGTCGATTCAAAAATGGTGCGATACACCGCCGATACATCGCACCCACAGCGTTGTAACTGAGCCGCTAGCTCAAAAGCCATCGGGTTGGTGCTACTATGCCGAAAGCCCCCTGTATCTGTGACTAAGCCCACATACAAACACGTTGCCGCCTCGCTAGAAATGGCCACGCCCACATGATTTAAAAAGTTAGCAATCACTTGAGTAGAAGAGGCCGCTTCAAATTCCAACACATTCACCGTACCAAAGCTCTCGTTGCTTACATGATGATCAAAGTTCATGCGAATGGGAGCCGACTTAAAATAAGGCAAGGCTGGCCCTAAACGACTTTCCGCCCCGCAATCGACTGAAATGGCTACATCATACGTGGGTAATAAGGCTGTGCTGGTTTCTACGTTAATAATGTGTTCCATGCCTGGTAAAAACGTGTACACCTCTGGCAGGTGGCCTGCAATCACGCAATCAAACCGCTCAATCTGCGGAAAGTGTTGCAACAAGGCATGACGCAAACCCAGCATAGACCCTAAGGTATCGCCATCGGGCTCCACATGGGCGGTGGCAAACAGGGTTTTAGCTTGGCTAGAGGCCTTGTAACACGCCGTATACAACGCCTGTTGGGTTGGTACATCACGGGTAAGTACATCAGAGGTAGGCACATCACAGATAGGCATAGGGAAATCACTTTCTTGTCTATAGAGGTTACTGAAAAAGTTTCAGGCGAGTTGATAACAAGGAGTTGATGACATTGAATTGAGGCGTGTACAGTGATGTACAGTGCGAAATTCGATATCGAAACGACACAGTTAGCGACCGCATCAAACCTTTTTCCGAACGCTCTACAAAACATCCTTGTTTATAGTCGTTGATTCCAGTGTAACACAAAACACACCCAAGAAGCCGAAGGCTCTAACCTAAGTAGAGGAAATAATTAAAGTTTCAACCCTACCTAGCCGATGTTAAAACTCTACCCTACTTCAGCTAGCTTTTAGAGGCTGTTTGCAAACAAACGCTAGTAGATTGAAAGGTAAGCCGTCTTTTTTGAAGCTCTCACCTTCTTTCACCTTCCTGTCATTGCGAACGTAGTGAAGCAATCTCCTTAGCCGTATCGCTTCTTTGTGGGAGATTGCCACGCCTAAAGGCTCGCAATGACGTATCTATTAGGATAGAGGTACAACTATTTGCAAACAGCCTATATTTTATATAAAACAACTTGTAAACAGAAATACACCTGAAGCACCCTACATTTCTCAAGAAAGGTTTTAAAACGATGCGCCATTTTCTTCATTACACCCACCCGAAGCAACACCCCATGAACGGATTTACCCTTACTGAACTACTGATAGGCTTAGTCGTCATAGGCCTTTTAAGTGCACTTCTTCTACCAAAGGTTTTTCAAGTGAGTAGCGAGGCTCAAAACCGAGCCGTTTTGAAATCGACCATTCAACAAATGCGTATGATGCATGAGAAACTAGCACAAGAAGGGGTAGACCTAACAACCGCCGACGGAGTTGCCACGTTTTGGAGTCGTTTAGATGTCATCAGTACCTGCACCAACCACGCAGATACAAACTGTAAAACGATTCCCGTTTCTTCAGAGTTGGGTGGAGAAGGATGGGGAGCTATTCTAAAAAACGGTGCTTATGTGTTTGGTATTAATCCACCAGTAGATGAAAATGCTAAAGGCGATGGGTTTTGGATTGATGCGAATGGCCAGCAAGGGCCTAATATTGTGGGGAAAGATATCATACCCATGATTAGATGTTTTAGACCTAATGTTAGTACAGACCCAGTTGCTTACCCTGCAACAGGTAATGAAGATTTAGAATTGGGACAAATGGTTTTATGGGTCAATAATCATTATAGTACCATGAGCGTAAACGAACGACCCGCAAACAGTCAGAACGCCGACTTGCTTTGGAATAGCCTATGGCAATAAGCCCAAACAAACAACTTGCCAAAACGGTTTGTTTGTTTAATTATAATAATCAAGAATTGATGATGTCATTAACCGCTGGAGCTTTGTGGGTTGTCTTCGTTACCTTGTGTAAGGAAAACAACCCACGCTAAAAAGACTCCAGCTTTTTTTAGGCCCATTCGGGCGTGCCATGAAGACCACCGAACGCTTGTGGTGTAAAACGGCGAGGCGATAATGCGTTCCTGTAGGGGTGGATTGCATCCGCCCGTTTTCCATAGAAACGTTGTCGTTACGAGCCTTTAGGCGTGGCAATCTCCTCCACAGAAACGATAAAGCTAAGAGAGATTGATTCACGACGTTGGCAATAAGCAAAACGGTTTACGTTGGCTTGTCGATAACACTGTCGATAAGTTGTTGAAACAGTGTCAATACTCTGAAGAAACCCTGTTGATACCTGATACGCTACCTGTACAAAGACGACAGAACCTTCTACAAGCTTACAGAAGACACACACGTTTATCGACATACTGAACAGTTTTCAAGTGGATGATGAACAGGTTATCAACGTGTTTTTTGATTGTTAATGTCCAGTTTTCTACACACCCTGATGCCTTCTTGTGACTCGCTATAGTACCCGTAAATGCAGTGATATCAAGATTGTGTAGTAGTGAATGAATGATAGGCTCTATCAGTTTCGACACTTTCTACACTTTCTACACCCCTGATGATGAAAGATGATGATGATTTATTTTATATATTAAATAGTAAGACACATTCCTTTCTAAAAACAAAACAACAAGCGTAAGAGTCTTCTATATAGTTAAAACCCTATTTTTACGAACAGTTTTATATTCTTTCGTTCACCAAACTCAAGTGGGGGGCAACGGGGGCGTCAGCCCCCGTTAATAACTCAAGGGGGGGAGCCTTTGAGAGGTTTTTCACAATAAGGATCTTGCGTAAGAATTGAGATTGTCCCTCCTCACTGTGGGGGCGAACGCCCCGGCCTCTCAACGTTGCCCGTGAGGGCAACTTAAGGCAGGGGACTAACATCGTTTGTAAACAACCTTTAGTTAACACTCTCATACCATTTTTATAAATGAAGAGCGTATAGGTGATTTCTAAGCCCCTAGACTCGCAGATGAGTGTGGTGACCAGAGACGACCCTAAGCCCATCGAGAATCGTAGCGACAACGAAAGCGTCAGACACCTTTTATTTGTGAAATTGGCGGAAAGTTTTTTGTTTCTTCTTCACGCTTTTTTGTGTATACTAACTAATGGAATAAAGTTGCTTTCTACCTTATTTTTCGATGATACCCTCTATCGTTTGTTTGCTTGTTTGAGTTGTTACTAGGTTTCAACCAACAAGGTTACCCTCCGCCAAGCTGGTTGCTTTGTTGGTTGATACACGCCACAGCGTAGTCATACACTGCGGATGATGTTTAAAAACTTAAGACACCTCTCTTCAATAGCACAAACAACATGGTTTTTAGTAAGGGTTCTGTAGAAAACGAGTTAGGTGCCTCTTTATTCATCACCTCCTGTAGAAAAACAAGAACGGTTTCACCAAGCCGTCTGTTTGTGTACTGATAGAAAATGAGATACCCTCTTTATGATGATGACAACTATGATGATGACAACAACCGTTGGCGATGTAGGCATTAGCAACACCGCCAATTTGGATGCCTTTTACCCTGAGATGAAACGTATTGAACTCCAGTTTGCAGGCCGTACCGTGTATGTGGAAACGGGGCGTTTGGCTCGTTCTGCAGCGGGTAGCGTGCTGGTGCAATCGGGCGATACCATCGTGATGGTCAACGTCACCCGCAGTAGCGAACCCCGCAAAGGCATTGATTTCTTCCCACTCATGGTGGATTTTGAAGAAAAAATGTTCGCTGTGGGTCGCATTCCTGGTAGCTTTAACCGCCGTGAAGGGCGTCCTAGCGAGAAAGCGATTTTGATTTCTCGCTTGATTGACCGTCCCATTCGCCCGCTCTTCCCTGATGGCTACCGCAACGATGTGCAGATTCAAGCCAGCGTACTCACCTGCGATGGCGTGGTGCAACCCGATATGTTGGCTATGCTAGGGGCTAGCTTTGCCTTGGTGTTGGCCAAAGATATTCCCTTCCTAGGCCCCATTGGTGCTGTGCGGGTGGCACGCCTGAACGGAACCTTGATTGCCAACCCCACGCAAGCCGAATCCGATGCCAGCGATTTAGATTTAGTGGTAGCAGGTACCAAAGATTCCGTGATGATGGTAGAAGCAGGCGCCGATTTTGTGGATGAAGCCACCTTGGTAGTCGCTCTCAACTTTGCCCAAGGCATTATTGTGCAACAAGTCGAAGCCCAAGAAGCCTTTGCCCAACAGTGCGGTTTGGAACTCAACATTCCCTTTACCCCCGCCTTTGATAACACCCCACTCTACACCTTTATTAAAGGCTTGGTGTTAGATCAGGTGAGTGCCGCCTACCATAACTTCAACCGTGACGAGCGTCAAGCCCTGTTGAAAGCCGCTAAAGATACCGCCAAAGAGGCCTTCGCCGCCTTGGCTGAAGATCACGAGCTAAAGCAGTTGGTCGTCGCTCAAGATGGCATTGATGTGTTTAGCGAATGCTTTAAAAAGGTAGAAAAGCACGTCATGCGGGGTATGGTCGTCAATGAAGGCGTGCGTGCCGATGGCCGTAAGGTCGATGAAATTCGCCCCATTAAGTGTCATGTGGGTGTGTTGCCCCAAGTGCATGGGTCGGCTTTGTTTACCCGTGGTAGCACGCAAGCCCTGTGTATTACCACTTTAGGCTCCCCTGGCGATGCTCAATCGCTCGATACCATTCACCCCGAAACCAGCAAACGTTGGATGCACCACTACAGCTTCCCGCCCTTTAGCGTGGGTGAAGCCAAGCCTTTGCGTAGCCCTGGTCGGCGTGAAATTGGCCACGGTGCCTTGGCCGAACGTGCCGTAGAGGCCAGCCTACCCAGTAAAGAAGCCTTCCCCTACACCTTGCGTGTGAACAGCGAAGTGGTAGAATCCAATGGATCAACGTCGATGGCCTCTACCTGTGGGGCCACCTTGGCCTTGATGGATGCAGGCGTACCACTGAAAGATGTCGTTGGCGGTATTGCCATGGGCTTGATTAAAGAGGGCGACACCACCGTGGTACTCTCGGATATTCAAGGTGTGGAAGATTTCTTAGGCGATATGGATTTCAAAGTGACAGGATCCGAAAAAGGCATCACCGCTTTGCAAATGGATATTAAAATCCAAGGGATTTCCGTTGAATTGATGAGCAGTGCCTTAGAGCAAGCCCGCTTGGGTCGTCTCCACATTTTGGGCAAGATGAAGGAAGCCATTGCCGCTCCTCGTACCGAGCTGTCCTCTTCGGCGCCACGCATCATCAGTGTGCGAGTCGATCAAGATCAAATCGGCACCGTCATTGGCCCTGGTGGTAAAATGATTCGCTCCATTATTGAAGAAACAGGGGCCCAAATCGATATCGCCGATGATGGTTTGGTCACTATTACCTCGAAAGATGGCGGTGGCGAAGTGGCCAAAGCCAAAATTGAAGCCCTCACCAAGAAGATTCTTCCTGGCGAGATTTACAAAGGAACCGTGTTAAGCATGATTCCCATCGGAGCCTTTGTTCAACTCGCTCCTGGTAAAGATGGCATGATCCACATTTCGCAATTCCCCTACCGCATCAACCAAATTGAAGATTTACTCAACGTGGGTGATGAAGTGTTGGTAGAGGTCAAAGAAGTGGATGAGCGTGGGCGTATTAACCTCACCGTCAAAACCATTAGCGATGAGCAACGTGCCGAATACGGCTTGCCTCCTTTCCCCACCTTGCCTGAAGGCTACGAGTTTAACCTCAACGCAGGTGGCGATCGTGGCGGACGTCCTCCACGCCGTGAAGGCGGCGGTTATGACCGTGACCGTGGGGGTCGTCCCCCTCGTCGTGAAGGCGGCGGTGGTCGCTACTAAAACCCTACTCTCTTAATTTCTCATGAGTTTGCTGGTGTGCACTAGCAAGCTCATGAGCTTTTTTATACACCTTGAATCACAGCCCCTCCTTGTGATACTATAAGATATATGTTAAACTCTCAATCTTTTCGTACGCCTAAACAAACACCTTCTTCTAAGTTGCAGAAAACACTCCGTTACTATGCAGCTTATTCTGTTGAGTTTGTTGAAGATGTGATTCAAAGCCTTGGCTTACAAACAGGCCACATTATTTTAGACCCTTGGAACGGATCTGGGACAAGCACCTGTGTTGCAGCCTTACAAGGGATTGAGTGTATTGGTTTTGATTTAAACCCTGCGATTCACATGTACGCCAAGGCTCGGCTTGCCACGCAAGAACAAAAAACACGAGTACAAACACGAGTGTCTAACCTTTTAACTACAAGTTCTTCCTGTATCGAGAGTTCTTTTTCTTTAGATTTACTTACTTATTGGTTTCATGAAGAAAGTTTAGTGTTTCTAAAACAGCTAAAACATCGTATAGAACAAGAAAGTAACCCCTACGAACAAGCACTTCTCAATGTAGCCGTTGTTGCTTCACTAAAAAAGCAACTCACTATTTTTAGAAGTAAAAACCCCACTTGGATTAAAAAAGCAAAACAAGCTACAGAGCGTCTCCATTTTAATCAAGCCCTGTTTATTCAAGACTTACAAACAACCCTTGAGCTTTTACCCTGTACCCATTCACCTGTACGTTCTTCTGTTCATTTAGCAACCGCCTCTAGCAATCGGCTACCCTTGGCTAATGAAAGCGTGGATGCCATTATTACCTCGCCCCCGTATTGCACTCGTATCGATTACGCCATTGCAACTTTAGTGGAGCTGGCTTGGATGAACCTCACACAACAGGAGTTAGACCACCTTCGCTTACAACTCATTGGCTCCCCAAAGGTGGGTTCTTCCTCGTTACAATTACTCGCCCCTTTACCGCCTTCGGTACAACAGTTGCTAGATACCATTCAAGCCCACCCTTCCAAGGCATCTGCGGGATATTATTATCGTACTTTTTTCAACTTTTTTCATGCGTTACAAGCCTCTTTTCAAGAATTGCACCGTGTGCTACGCCCTGATGGGCAACTGTGCTTGGTCGTACAAGATTCGTTTTATAAAAACCTTCATATTGACCTCCCTAGCTTGTGTCACGATATGTTGTTGTTGGCTGGTTTTGAGTTAACTAGTCGGCAACCTTACACAGCAGGGGGGCTTAACTTTATACATGGTCATCGTAAAAATACAGAGGTCGCACTTACATGGCGAAAAATCCACACAGCTTAACTGAAGATATTAAGCGTAGTAAACCCGATGTTCAAGTAACAGCATTTGTTTCTGAGCTAGACTGGTATGCTCATAGAATCAACAAAGGTGAGATTATTATTAACCCTGATTATCAGCGTACCTTTGTATGGAGTGATGAAAAGCAATCTCGTTTTATTGAATCCCTATTACTTAACTTACCCATTCCACCTGTTTATATGATAGAACGTTCAGACGGAAAACGAGAACTACTCGATGGTTTGCAACGTATTTGCACCTACTTACGCTTCACCAATCAGTTAGATGCTACCCTTTTCAAGCCCTTACAAGAAACACTAACAGAGAGAATACAATCTAAAGATACAGATTATGACGACGAAGAAGATGATGAAGATTCCTATATGAAAGACAAAACGCCCGATACTCCACCTGAGGAATTACCTCCCTTAGAGCTAGATGGGTGTGATATTGTTACCTCTTTAAATGGAAAAACGTTTGAAGAGCTAGATTCATCTATCCAAGCGAAACTTCATCGTAAACCTTTAAACTGCTACGTTTTTGAATCTGATGATAAAGAATTACAATATCGCATGTTTGTGAGAATGAACAGCGGTGGAGCAAACTTGACCAAACAGCAAATTAGAAATGCTCAAATTAGAATACTGGGTAGTGATTTTATTGATCTGGTGAATACGTTAGCAAGAAACTCTAGCTATCAAGCACTGTTAAAACAATGTTTTAAAAAAGATAGCACAAAACATATTAAAAACTCTTCAGAAATAACTTTAAGATTATTAGCTTTTCGATACGACTCCAGTCGGTATGATAAAAAAATAGAAACTTTTTTGGATGCATTTTTAAAAGAGGCAACCTTAAACAGGTTACCCAATTTAGACCCTGATCAATTGCAAACAGACTTTATTACTACCTGTGAACTACTTCGCACAAACCTAGATAAAAAAAATCCCATTACCATTAAAAAAGAAGCGGGTAAAAAAGGAGCTAAAGATACAACTTTTCTTTATGTGTTAGAGGTTTTGTTTATTCTCGTGATGGAATATTTAGATCACTTCCAATCTAACCCTCAATTACTTGAGGCGTTTTCTGCCAAACTCAATAACTTAACTGCAGAAGACCTAAAACCGTTCAAAGGTGGAGGTAAAAACACTAAAAACTTTCACACACAGCGAGTAGACGTTATTAAAAAGATTCTAGAGTTAACCTAACTAATGTCTTATCCGCCGATTATTCATTCTACAGAAAAAAAGTTATTAGATGATTTACAAGAAAACTACATCCCGCCTAATGAACTTTGTCGATATTATGTCTTACTTATTGGCTTAAGGTTACGGTTATTTGAAGGTATTTTAGGTGATTTTTTGCGTAATCAGGGCATACAACTTAAGTCCCGAGATACACTTTGGCCAAAAGTTAAAGAACTACAAAAACTAACAAATCCACAAACTCAACTGAGTTATTTTGAGAATCATCGAAACCTATCCGACTTATTAGGAAGTTTAAATAGAATTCGAAACACTATACTACATGGCGATTTCACACTCGCACCCAACCCATCTAATATAGAAACACTAAAAACCATTTTTAGAGAGCTTTGTAACATTTTACTGTTTGTAGAAACAACGCTCTCTACTATATCGTCTGGTACATTTAATGGTTGGGGATCAGTTGAGGAGTCCTCCTGCTTTAAGTTAAAAACAACGATTGATTCTTTATAAGGAACTATTTTGTGTCATCTTTTTCACCTCTCACCCAACCCATAGCCAGCACGCCCGCCGAGGCCGAACAGCTGATTGCCGAAGCCGAACTGCAACGCCACATCGTTCCCGCCCTACCTGAAGGCTAGGCTAGGGGGTTATACTCCAACGCTGGTGGCCAACCGTGGCGAGCATCCTCTAGGCCATAAAGATCGAAACAGTGGTTATAGCTCAATCCTTATCTTTCCGTATATTTTCAAAGTGCCAGCTCACCAAATACTTCAAAAATTGAGGCAATAGGGGGGCTAACGCCCCCTGTTTCAGAATCTTCTATCAGCTACTGCCAAGTAAACCCATCGGTACGCATCCGCTCAACCACTTCCAGTAACTGGGCTTCAGGCAACACCAACGAGAGTCGCACAAAACCTTCGCCGTTTTTACCAAAAGCCGTCCCAGGTACGGTCACAATCCCGCTGGTTTCCAATAGCTCGTTAGCAAACTGCACGCAACTCGTATACCGTTCAGGGATAGGCATCCAAAAATAAAACGTCGCCTTCGGGATACTCGCTTCATCAATCGGCCAGCCCACCGTTTTTAACGCCTTTACAAACACGGCTTGATTGTGGGCATAGAGCTTGTTCACTTCTTGCACGTTGGCTTCAATGGCAGGGCTAGTCAGGGCAAAGGCTCCTGCATGTTGAATCGCCTTGTACAAGCCACTATCAATGGTCGATTTTACCAAAGCCACTAAATCCGTGGCGGCACGGTTACCCGCCACAAAACCAATCCGCCAACCCGTCATGCTATAGGGTTTGGAAAGGCTAAAGAACTCCACCGCCACATCCTTGGCGTTAGGCACTTCCAACACACTGTGAGGCTTGGCTTCGGGGGCAAAATACATATCGCAATAGGCGTTATCGCTAATCAGCAAAATGCCTTTTTCACGAGCAAAGTTAACGCAGTGTTCTAAATAACTTAGCGGTGCCGTCGCCCCAATCGGGTTGGAAGGGTAATTAATCACAAAGGCTTTTACCTTGCTGGCATCTACCCCACTGGCAAGCATCTCGTTCCACACGGTGTGCATATCAGGCAAATAGGCATTCGCAGGCGTAATGGGTATCCCATAGGCACGCCCCCCCGCTCCTTCAATGGCTTCCACATAGCTGGCGTAGCCAGGGTCGGGTACCATCACAATATCCCGCTCTTCCATGGCCACCTGAGGGGTCACCAAGCCACGAAAAATCGCAGCCAACCCTTCTTTAGACCCCACCAACGAGACTACCTCCGTTTTAGGGCAAACCTCCACGCCAAAGCGTTCTTTGAGCCGAGCAGCACAGGCTTCACGGTAAAGCAGCTCACCACGAGTGGTGCTATAGGTATGCACGTTCGGTTGGTTCATGGCCTGCATCAAGGCATCGACAATCAACTGATGCGGAGGAATCGTAGGGGCCCCAATCGAGAGACTCAACGGTGCTCGTCCCTTGGCTTTTAAGCCCTCGGTCAATTCGGCCACCCGCTTGCTGATGCGGAACATGATGTACTCTTCACGATTCTTCCATAAATCAGACGTCAAGCGATCCATATCCAGTTGAAACAAGGGAGCAGTGGTAGTCATCATGGCGGGGGGCATCCTTTCACACAATCAAGGGGGGTAAAAACACGAAGGAAGGGAGAGAGGGCGTTAATCAGGGCGTTTCAAAATAATCGAAGCATTATGCCCACCAAACCCAAACGAATTGCTCATGGCGTAACGCATATTCTCGACAGGGCGAGCCTTATTGGCCACATAATCTAAATCGCAGGCCTCATCTTGATTAAAAATGTTCATCGTTGGCGGGGCTACCTGATGCTTTAAGGCCAAAATGCAAATAATGGCTTCAATCGCCCCCGATGCACCCAACATATGGCCGTGCATCGATTTTGTAGAAGACACCAGCAAGCCTTGTTTAGCATAATCGCCAAACGTACGTTTAATAGCCAAGGTTTCGGCCGCATCGCCTAACGGAGTCGAGGTACCATGGGCGTTAATGTAACTAATCTCTGTAGGTTGCACGTTGGCATTACGTAAAGCGGCCAACATGGCTCGGGCGGCACCTTCGCCTTCACTATGGGGCATCACAATATCATACGCATCAGAGGATCGGCCGTAGCCCACCAATTCGGCTAAAATGGTGGCTCCACGAGCCACAGCGTGATCGTAATCTTCCAACACCAACACGCCCGCCCCCTCGGCAATCACAAAGCCGTCACGGTCTTTATCAAACGGACGTGAGGCTGTGGTGGGGTCATCATTCCGCCCAGTCAAAGCTCTGGCCGAGTTAAACCCAGCCACGGCTACAGGGCTAATGGGGGCTTCCGCACCGCCTGCTAAAATGGCATCGCATTCGCCCAGTTGAATCATTCGCATGGCTTGGCCAATCGAATCAGTTCCTGTCGCACAAGCCGTTACCACCGCAAAGTTTGGGCCTTTAGCCCCCAAGGCAAGAGACACCCGCCCCGAAGCCATATCAGGAATCATCATCGGTACTAAAAACGGCGAACACTTGTTAAAGCCTTTTACCAAGCAGTTTTCCACGTTCGTTTCCACCGTGTGCAGGCCACCTGCCCCCGTGCCAATCACCACGCCTAAGCGGTTTTTATCTACCACACCCTCTAACCCAGAGTGAGCCAAGGCTTGATGTGCGGCGGCCACCGCAAACTGGGCAAAACGATCCATGCGTTTGGCTTCTTTTTTATCAATACCGTGGGCTTCAGGCACAAAATCTTTAATTTCGCCCCCTACGCGGCAGGTCAGCCGTTCTTCAGGGATTTGTTCAATAAAACGAATAGCACTTTGACCCGCTTGCATGGCCTGCCAAATCGTTTCCATATCGTGACCCATGGGAGTAATGGCACCCATACCCGTCACAACCACACGTTTTAAGGTCGTTGTCATCATCATTATTTGTATCGCCTTTATGTTGCATATCGTAGAAAAATACGGTTCAAACTACTGGAGAAGAGGCTAAAAAGATCTAAAGATTTAAAAAGAAACACAACAGGCAGAAAGCAGGTTGGCACCTTAAAGCTTCCTGCCTATTGCTATAAGAAAAACGGTTACTGATTCGCTGTTACGAAATCCACAGCGGCTTGCACCGTGGTAATTTTCTCAGCATCTTCATCGGGGATTTCAATACCGAACTCTTCTTCAAACGCCATCACCAATTCAACGGCATCCAAGCTATCGGCACCTAAATCGTTGGTAAAGCTAGATTCCAAGGTAACTGCATCAGCATCAACACTTAACTGATCGACCACTACTTTTTTAACACGATCAAAAATTTCGGACATGAACGTCACTCCTATACAGATAAAACAACAAGGGAAAGAGGGATTAACCGAGGCTAATCGCCCGTTTGAGGGATACCATCACAACATAACGATGATTCTGTGATGACCTTACCATAAATATAACCAAGGTAAAAGATTTTTTATATAGATTAAAGCACCAAACCACCATCTACCTGCAAGGTTTGCCCTGTAATGTAGCCGCCTTGCGTCGCTAAAAACAGAACGGCATTGGCAATATCCTCAGGTTGACCCAAGCGTTTAACGGCAATACGATCCACAATCCCCTGCTTCACTTCGGGCTTCAGTTCATCGGTCATATCTGTTTCAACAAACCCAGGTGCAATCGCATTAACCGTCACCCCTCTGGCACCCAGCTCTTTGGCAACTGTTTTAGTAAAACCAATCAGGCCAGCTTTAGCGGCCGCATAGTTGGCTTGCCCAGCGTTACCAAACACCCCCACCACCGAGGAAATATTGATAATATGCCCGCTACGAGCCTTCATCATCACCTTAGCCGCCGACCGGGTGGTGTGGAACACGCCCGTCAAGTTGGTGGCCAGCACGCTATCCCAATCAGCATCGCTCATACGAATCAGCAAGGTATCACGGGTAATGCCCGCATTGTTCACCAACACATCCAAACGACCCAGCTTCGCCACCACGTCATCAATCAACGCCTTGGCCGCTTCAGGGTTCGAGGCATCCGATTGCAAGGCTTCAACCGTCACGCCAAAGGCACGAGCCTCTGTGGCCACCGCTTCCGCCGCCCCTACGTTAGAATGAAAGGTAAACGCTACATGAAAACCCGCTTTTGCCAACGTTAACACAATGGCCTTACCAATGCCACGCGACCCCCCTGTCACCAAAGCTACTTTTTGTTCTGTCATCATTTCAAAGATATCCTTTTTTCACAGCGAAAGAGAGACCTCCCCCTCACCCCTTTAACACCTAGATAGCGGTTGCCAGCAAAGCTTGCAATGCTTCAACCACCGTCGCCACGCTTTCCAACGTATCCACATTGTACACCGTCACCTGCGGATGCGTTTTCTTCATCATACCCGTCAATACCTTCCCCGAGCCGAATTCAATCACGGTATCCACGCCAAAATCGTTCACGAGGGTGTTCATGGTGGCGGTCCACTGAACGGAAGAAGGCATTTGTTGCATCAAAGCCTGTTGAACCTCACTGGCCGTACGGTTGGCCTTGGCCGTGACGTTGGCCACCACAGGCACCACAGGTTCCGCAAAAGAGGTTGCTTGAATGTGTTGCGTAAAGGCATCGGCCGCCGCTTGCATCAACGGCGAATGAAAGGCTCCACCCACAGGTAAAGGCAACACCCGCTTGGCTTTCGCCTCTTTAAGCAGGGGCGTTGCTTGTTCAATCCCTTCAGGCGTGCCAGAAATAACCACTTGCCCTGGGCAATTATCGTTGGCCAATACGGCCCATGTCTTGTTAGAGTCGCCGTAAGGTGGCAGTTGAGCCAAGGTGGCTCGCACGGTATCGGCCTCCAAGCCCAACACCGCAGCCATCGTCCCCGCAGGGGCTACTTCCATCAATAAGGCACGCTCTTTCACTAAACGCAGTGCGGCTTCAGGCGTCAGAACCTTTGCAGCCACCAAGGCCGAAAACTCGCCCAAACTATGCCCTGCCACGGCCACAGGTTGCACGTTTGGCATGGCTTGCTGAAAAGCCTGTAAGCACAATAAAGAGACAATCAACATCGCAGGTTGCGTCGTAATGGTTCGCTTTAAGCTCGATTCTGGCCCTTGAAACACCACCTGAGAAAACGTCTGCTGCGTCTCTGCATCCACAGGCAATAACGAATCGGCCAACTCAAACAGGGCTTGAGCATCAGGAAGGGCTTGATAAAAATCCTGACCCATGCCTACCACTTGAGACCCCTGACCAGGGAAAAGAAAAGCAAGTTTCATCACAGAAGTATCCTATCCGTCTATTCAATGCACGGGTTAACCTTGACGACCCCAACGTAAATACGAAGAAGCCCACGCCAACCCACCACCAAAACCACACAACATTAAGCGATGCCCAGGTTGAATGCGTCCGTCTCGCACGGCCTCGTTCAAGGCCAACGGAATCGAGGCTCCCGAGGTATTGCCATACTGTTGCAGGTTAATAATCATTTTTTCAGGGGGAATCCCCATTTTTTCGGTCATCGCATCCATAATTCGCATATTGGCTTGGTGCAAAATCAGGTAATCAATGTCTTCCACCGTCGCATTGGCACGTTCAAGCGTGGTCATAATGGTTTCAGGCACCTTGCCCACCGCAAACTTAAACACCTCACGGCCATTCATTTCCACGTACGGCGAACGGGGCGTAGCCGCAGGCACCAAGGGGCAATTATTCAAATTATTTTGTGCTTGAAGTTCGCTACCCTTGGCCCCATCAATATTCAAATCGAAGGCCAACAAGCCGTTCTGTTCGGGGGGGGTCGCTTCCAACACCACCGCCCCTGCACCATCGCCAAACAACACACAGGTATTACGATCGGTCCAATCCATCACTCTGGAAAGTGCATCCGCCCCAACCACCAAGGCTTTTTTAAAAGCACCTGTACGCAAAAACTGTTCAGCGGTAATCACCCCCACAGCAAACCCCGAGCAAGCTAAGCTAATATCAAAGCCAGCCCCGTGGCACCCCACACCATGTTGAATGCGTGCCGCCAAGGCAGGAAAACGCTCATCGGGGCTAGTGGTACAGGCAATCACCAAGTCGATATCCTTGCCCTCAAGCCCAGCCATCACCAAGGCTTGATGTGCCGATTCAATACACAAATCTGCCAAACGCTCATCGCCTGCAAGCACATGCCGATTGCTAATCCCTGTACGAGTCACAATCCATTCATCAGAGGTATCTACCAAGGCCGTCAAATCAGCATTGGCTATCACGGTATCAGGAGCTTTAGCACCCACGCCCGTCATGCAAACACCGTAAGGAGTAGAGTGTAAAAAAGAGGTTCCAGTCATAAAAATAACATCACTTTATGTAAGAAGGATAAGTAAAGAACAGAAGAGGAAGACGGTAACACAAACGATTTAATTCAAAAACACAAGAACAAAAGAGACGCTTCAGCCATCTCCTGCGTTTAAAAGCGGGGAAGGGAGGAAGAGGAAGAAGCTTGAGAAACGTGAGTATCGGCCTTGGCTTCGGCAAGTTGTTGGGTCAGTTGTTCCACCACACGCCCCTCTATGCCTTGCTTCGCTACCCGAACCGCATTCACAATTGCCCGAGCCGAACTAGACCCATGAGCAATAACGCAAATACCCTTCACGCCCAGCAGTAACGAACCGCCTACCTCTTCATGATCCACAGGTTTTAAGGCTTTTTTCAATATGGGCTTCACCAGTACCGCCACCAATTTATTCCAAAACGAAGCCGTCAGCTCACGCTTTAAACGACGCATCATTAACGTGGCCATGCCCTCTGCTGCTTTAATAGCCACATTGCCACTAAAACCATCGGTAACGGCCACATCACACCCGCCTAAAAACAAATGACGACCCTCAACATTGCCAATAAAGTTTAAGTCTGTTTGGTGTTGCAACACATCATAGGCTTCTTTAACAAAGGCGTTCCCCTTGCCTTCTTCGGTACCAATATTCAGCAAGCCAATTTTAGGAGCCTGCAATTTATACACGCCTTTCATATAGGCCTGCCCCATGTGGGCAAACTGCACCAGCAGTTCTGGCCGACAATCGGCGTTGGCTCCTCCGTCAATCATCACTAACGGAGACGTCCAGTTCGGCATCACCACACCAATAGCGGGGCGTTCCACCCCTTCAATACGCCCAATACCAAACAAGGCGGCGGCCATTGCCACCCCCGTAGAACCCGCTGCCACCATCCCTTGAGCCACGCCTTCTTTAACCAAGCGAGCTGTCACGGCAATCGAGGCATGTTTCTTCTTTTTCAAGGCCTGCAAGGGCGATTCATCCATCTCAATGGTATCAGGGGCTTCCACCACCACAATCGGAAGGCCTTCAATGGTGTGCTTTTTCAATTCTTGAATCACACGCTCGGTAGGGCCCACCAGTTGAATCCCCACTTGAAGCTCTTTGGCAGCCAAAACGCCTCCTTCAACAATCGCCTCAGGCGCATAATCTCCCCCCATCGCATCAATCGCAATCACGACCGCAGGCAGGGGCGTTGAGGACATCGGTGTTTGTTGAAACGGAGATTCGTTAACAGGGGTAGACATGATAAACTTAAAGACTCCTAGCAAGATAACACAGGTGCAAAACAACCAAAACTCGCCTTGCACCTGAGTACTATCTTAGAAGAAAAACGGCGATACGACGCTATACATCATTGAGCGTGCGAAAAAAGATTTGATACGGTCACTAACTTCGCTGTTTTGATTTCGAATCTCGTTATGTACCTTTATGTACACGCCTTAATGCAAACTCTTCAACGCCTCGTTATCAACTCGCCTGAAACTTTTTTCCGTAACCTCTATTCACGAAAAAATCGCAAATTAAACGTCGACTCTATTCAGAGGCCTCGCTTTGGGCGACATCAGCCACTGGCTGAGCCGTGCCTAAACGCTTAGAAACAACGATTTTACCATTGTAAAAACCACAGTTCCCACAAATTTGGTGACTCACCACCAAGGCACCACAGTTGGAGCAACGGTTAGGCAATACGGCAACACCCTTCCAATTGGAACGACGGTGGCCTTGATCGGAACGTCCGAGACGCTTCTTAGGTACTGGCATGGTGATTTCACCCTTTCAATCACGAAACTATAAAAACTGTCTAAAGCCAACAGCTTATGTAAACTTGTAAACCTAAATGGTATAACGATTAGGTGGATAACGCCGTGCAAAGAAACCTTAGTAACAACGCATAGACACTTGAACATCAGGTGGTGTACAAACACGACCTAATCACTTAGCAAGTAATAATGGGCAATTACACCTAATTCTATAAATACTGTAACCAGTAAAACAAAAACATAGCTGCAATTCAAGAAAAAAAGCACGAACATCCGTCACCGAGCGTCCTAAACTGTAACAATCTGTAACAATCTGTAACAATCCATCACAGATACGCCCCCTACAAGCCGATACCCATACTAAAACAGGCTCGTTCATTTCAAAAACAATCTAAATGAAGGTGTTTTCCATGAATATGATGTTCCCAACGCCAGCGTTCGCTTCATCCACCTCAACAACAGGCTGGAGTCATTCTTTAGCCACTACTGGCTCCAGAGACAACGCCACACTCGCTAACCCTGCTCCCCTTTATCGCTTCTTTCCGAATCCTCAACACAACACGCCAACACTGCCTCAATTTACTTCCTTAGCAGGCTCCCAAGCTTGGGGAAGCCCTCCGCAAAACTTGGCCTTCGCTCACGCCTCTGCAGGCAACCACCAAGGGAGCTACCAAGGCTGGCTACCCAACCTAACAACGTTGGATTTAGGGACTGTGTTTGGCCCTGGGTTACAGGGTACAACACGCTTTCTTGGCTCGCTTACACAAACAGAGTCGCTACAGCAGACACCGTTACCCATCTATCCACCTATGAGTTACGGTGGTTACGTAGGTTACCTTCCTCCTTATGGCCTAGCTCAAAACAGCCCTTACTCCATGACGATTGGCTGGACTTCTGGCTATCCTTCTCAACCTTTGTACGGGGTAGGCACCGCCGCCCCCACGTTCCCCTTTCTTCCTCAGCCACCCGCCCAACGCGTGCTTTACCGTTTTGAACCTGATTCCCTAGAGCCACCGCCCCCTCCCGAGGTAGATCCCGCCAATCCTAACCCCTCTACCCCTACCTTAAACGGACGAAGCGGCGTGGGTGCCGATGAACAATGGAGCTTTTGGGGAGATCCACATGTAGGTTTAACCCGCAATGCCACGGCACTCGATTTAAACACCGCAGGCGATACCCAGTTTGATATCGTGGATGCTGGTACATGGAACCTTCTCAAGGATCGTGGTATTAACCTAAACGCAACCACCGAAAAGTTTAGCCACTGGAACCTCTCAGTCACCACTAAAGTAGGGCTAGATATCAACGGTGCAGGGCTTACCTTTAATGCCGATGGCCAGCTAACCATCGCAGGGGAAACCATTAATAAAGGCGAAACCGTTAAACTCGAAGATGGCACCACTGTAACGTTTGATGGCACCACCGTCTTAGTCAACACCGACCCCACCCACGCCGAATATAATTTAGGATTCAAGTTAGTGGATAGCGGTAAAGATGAAAACGGAAAGCGTATTTTTTACATTGATTCTTTTGCGAAACCCCATGCAGGCGGGGTACTTAAAGATAACATTAAACCCACAGGCATTTGGGAAGGCTTTGGCGAAGAAAGCCCCGATGCCGAAAAAACCCTCAGTCAGCCTAAATCCACTTTCTTACGCAACAGCTTATTAGAATCTGGGCAAGCCAATCTGTTTTGGAAAGCCAATACAGGGCGTGGTAACGTCATTGTCTCTAAACAAGGTGGCGGATCTACGGAAGGTACTTTGGGTCAAGCGGATCCGATGATTGCCACCTTGCAGCCTGTCATTACGCCTCCGCCCCAAGCAGGCTCTTAGCCATCCCTCTTTCACCACTCATCCATAAAAAAAAGGATGCCTGTTTATACAGTCATCCAGAGTGAATAGGGTAATCACAAACCTTATATCAAAAGCTAAAATTATAAGCAGATAACTGCACCATACCATGTATCACGATAGGTTACAGCTTCAAGTATTACTTTAGCATAAGCAAAATAAAATAACACCCTTTTTTGAACAGTTTTTAAAAAAAATTAAGCAACTGTTACAATACTACATTTATTTGTTGTCTATTTTGAATCACGATTTATAAAAAAAATCCCTTAGTACAACCTGCACCAAGGGACCTTACTAAGAGAGAGAGAAACAAGAGAAAACAAACAATAATTAACTTCTATTATACACAAAGTGCAGAGGATAGAAGCTTTCCCTTGAAAATTGATACAATTCTTAATATACAGGCGGCTTATACTAACCCAAAGTGTTTATAGTTGAATTACTATATTTCCGCACAATCTTAAGTTTGTCGTTTCGTGTCGTCTTTCAGACGACATTGAGAGACCGGGGCGTTCGCCCCCACAGTGAGGAGGGATAATCTCAATTCTTACGCAAGATCCTCATTGTGAAAAACCTCTCAAAGGCTCCCCCCTAGAGTATTTATAGGGGCTTCGCCCCTATAGACCCCATTTTTAGCTTTTTACGCTTTTAGCGTTCGGTGTTTCATTGCAAGGGCGAACGCCCCCAGCTTTCAACACTTCATTGCACGCCCGAATGGGCTTTTGCAGAGTCTTTTATAGTCTAGTGTTTAGCTAGTGTTAAGCTGGTGTGGCAGCCAACTCGTTGTTAGGGGCATCCTCTGCAGGGGCTTCCGTTTCATCGGTTCGTTCATCCACACGGAATTGAAGCCCGTTGAAATACATATCCGATAAACGAGACCCAAACTGATCCAAGGCAAAACCCCATGGCATCGAACGTAACGAGGAACCCGTCGTTGCCAATAACGAAGCGGGCAACAATAGTTTATCCATCCAATGCTTGCCCTTTAAGCCTGTAAAAAACAAGCTATAGTTCAGCAAGAAGGAACTTAAACCACCCAAAATATTAAAGGCCAACATCGCTTGCCCCTTAATACTAGGAAAGAAACAACCACTTAAACAAGTCAGCCCCGCCACCGAAAAATAAAAGGCGGCCAAGCGTCGGCTTTGCCACAATTCTTGTGGCGATAAGCAAGTGGGCAACTGACGTTGATCGCTCAGTAACGAGCGAAACGGCCACGCCACAATACTGGCCGTGCCTTTCACGGCAATCTGCATGGTTAAGGCCACATCTTCTGCAATAAAGGGTATCAATTTAGGCACATTAGCCAGTGTTAAGGGCAGCTCTCGCCGAGACGCTTCAGGCATCACCAAATTACTGAGGCCGCTAAAGGCAAAGCCCACCATAAAAATAAGCGACCCTATTGCCCAGTAGTTTTGGCCATTTTGAGCCAAAAACAACCAACAAATAGCATAGGCCAATCCCGCCAGTACCCAACTGGGTTGTTTATTTTTCCAGCCACTCACAATAAAGGCAGGCGTGCCAATCATGGGGCCAAAACACATCAGGGTGTTCCCTAACGTGGCATTGACATACGGATTGCTAGCCAATGCAGGAGCCACAAAGGAAAGCAGAACCATGGCCGCCCCTAGCCACCCAATAAACGGACCAGCCAACGCAATGATCAACGGCAACAGCGGGATTGAAGATTTTTGAGCTTCATTACGGGCAAACATCATCACAGAAACACTCACCTTTCAGTTTTTTTTTATACACGTTCAATTTTTAAATAGATTTTTTTTTAGGTATGACACGCAACATCGCTTTGGTGCTAATCACACGCACCGCACAAAACAGCAACACTCTTTTAACGTATCTATCAAGACTAAATCAAACAAACCTTAAAAAATTATAACACTCTTTGGTGGTTATCGTCAAACGACTTTTGTTTACAGCTTTACAAACGTAACATACCTTTAGAAGTTATAGTGGAGTTACTATTTTTCCGTACATTCCTAAGTTCCTCGTTTCGCATTGCCCTACGGGCAATCTTGAGAGGCTAGGGCGTTCGCCCCCACAGTGAAGAGGGAGAATCTCAATTCTTACGCAAGATCCTCATTGTGAAAAACCTCTCAAAGGCTCCCCCCTAGTTTATTTATAGGGGCTTCGCCCCTATAAACCCCATTTTTTTAGCTTTTTACGCTTCTATCGCTCGGTGCTTCATTGCGAGGGCGAACGCCCCTTTTGCAGAGGTTTCTATAGCACCGTTGGGGAAGGTTTAAAACCCTCCCCAACTAAGAAACAGGGTAAACGCATGAAAGCCTAACCCCTGTGTCATTGCGAGCGAAGCGTGGCAATCTTCTACTCAGAAGCGACTATACCGCTACAGGGAGCCAGTTTTTTTAGTGCTTTTACCTCTAGCTGGCGGGTGCCAAGCGGGGAGGGCTTCCGCCCGTGCGATGAATGTCCAACAGCCTAAGCCTCTTACGCAAGTTCTATTCATGCAAGAGCGAATGCTCCCCCTTGACCCCACTTTGGCCTTCAGAGCTACGCAATTCAGGCCAAAGAAATCACACCCTATGAATCAAACACACGCCAATTCACACTCTTTCATGCTTTTACCCCAACTAAGAAAAATGCTACGCACAACAGATCGCAATGACAAAAGAGATTAAAAGGGCGAATGCTTCATGAATCGCCCCTAGCCTACCCCCACACACAGGAACGCAACATCTGCTCGCCGTTTGACGCAACCAACTCAACACCCTTCACCTCGTGGCCGAATGGCCCGAATGGCCTTAGCCGTGGAGGGCGTGACCCAAGAGACCTTCGGCAGCTTCCCACACGCCTTCGTACAAAGAAGGGTGGGCATGCAAGGTTAAGGCCACATCGTGAGCAGAAAGGCCAGACTCAATGGCAAGCGTCAGTTCGCCCAACAACTCCGATACATGAGTGCCTAATAACTGAGCCCCCACCAACACGTTGGTTTCTTTTAACGCCACCAACTGCACAAATGCGGGTTGTTTGTTGGCTAACTGTGTATAGCTTCGGCCAAGGTGATTCAGCGAAAAACGACGTTGATGCACGGCCAAGCCTCGGGCTTCGGCCTCGGCCAAGGTGAAGCCTACACTGGCAAGCTCGGGGGCGGTGTAAATAACGCTCGGTACGGCGACGGCATCCCACGGGCGAGGAATACCTGCAATCGCATCAGCCACAATACCCGCTTGGTAGGTGGCTCGGTGAGCCAGTTGAGACCCTTCGGTTAAATCGCCCACGGCATACACGTTGGGTAGGCTGGTTTGGCCTGTGGCATCTGTCCATAAGGTACGTTGATTATCGCTTAAACGTGGTTGAAGCAATGGCAAGCCCACGGCGTTTAAGTTCGCCGTTCGCCCCGTGGCAACCAAGACGGCGTCTACCGCAAGTGGCATCGGGAGTGGCGTGGGGGTGGCTTCCTTTGAAGCAGCGGTGAAGGTCACGTTGATAGGGGTGTCCTCTCCTGCCACTGGCAACGCTTCAGGCGAGGCAAACACCCCTAGATGAAAACGTCCGCCCAAGGCCTCCAGTTGCTTACGCAGCTCTTGCACCATAAAACTATCTTGCTGGGGTAACAGGGTATCGCTAGCATCCACCCACGTCACATCACACCCCAAGTTCAGTAAAATATTGCCTAGTTCAAGGCCAATCACCCCTGCCCCAACCACTAACCAACGTTTACGAGTGGGGGCATCGGTTGCATTCAGCCATTGCTGGGCGTTAAAAACACGGTGACCATCGCAAGGCCAAGCAGGTAGCGTCATGGCTTCAGCTCCTGTGGCTAACACCACATGACTCGCCGCAATCCACTGTTCGCTACCATCGTTATGTTGCACATGCACTTGATTATTCATGTGTAGCGTGGCCATGCCTTGAATAAACGTCACCTTATGCTTTTTAAGCAAATGGGCAATCCCGCCTTGCAGTTGTTGGATGAGGCCATCCTTCCAAGCCAACGTTTGGCTCCAATCCAGCGTGGGAGGGCTAGCAAGGCGAATGCCTAGCGGATTCAACGTTTGGCTAGCATGCTGTAGCTGGTGGTACTGGTGCGACGCATGAATCAATGCCTTCGAGGGAATACAGCCCCAATTTAAGCAAGTGCCGCCAAGGGCGTGCTTATCCACCAAAATGACCTGTTTGCCTTGCTGAGCCAAACGAATGGCACAGGGGTAGCCCCCAGGACCAGCCCCAATCACCACGACAGGAGCATTCTTGTTTATGTTGGAGGTAGTCTTTGTTGTCATCGTAAAAACCTTTCTTTCTATAGAAACCTTTGCTCAAGGGTACGGCATTCTGTTCCTTCTCCCTTAGGGAGAAGG
>JBJTUB010000334.1:0-5626 GCA_046080465.1 Vampirovibrionales bacterium
ACATTGCCAACGTTGTACATCTTTAACAAATCCAGCTTTTGATTTTTCGCTACTTCCACATTTAGGGCAGTTCATATAGCACACACTTCTCTTTCTAAACAAAAGAAAAGTATACCATCTAATTAGTTAAATGTCTCGAAAATTTAAATACGACAATAGAGACAGGGAAGGGCAACTGGAAATACGAACCCCTCCATTATGGCGATCTCTTAGAAAAACTTGGCTCTGAAGATAAAGTAACGTTCACTTCGAACAATGGTAACAATAAGACTACAATTCAAGCCCATCATCAAGTTCTTCCTCATCCTAGTGGTTTGCCAGATATTTACATTACCCGTCAATCTTCTGAACCAAAAAACCCAGGATCGCTTTGGAAGAATAGGACTCAGACCACTCGTTTAACCCCTAACGGAGAAGTTCGTGGAGACAAAAATCATTATTGGATTTCTGCTTAAAGCCTAGGTGCTATTATCCACGCTGTTCTAACTCATTCGTATCTACTCCGCTTGATTTTTGCACATCAAGCGGAGTTTTTTGCCGTCACTCTATCGTCATGCTTGGTGGGTGGGTTGGTGGCATAGTAGAAGGTGACGATACTTTAAAATGCCCTTTTCTGTAGAAAGAACCCCACCCACGATGATGATGATGACAACCGCCGCCGTGATGGATGCCCTCTCAGTTCAACCGTCCGCTTCTTGTTCTGCTGATGAAGCACTGCACGCCCAGCTTTCGGCTCTCAACATTCGCCCCAATGAATATCAGCTCATTTGCGAAGGACTCCAACGCAGGCCCAACTTTACAGAACTCTGCATGTTCTCGGCGTTGTGGAGCGAGCATTGCTCGTACAAGCATTCCAAACACCTGCTCAAAACCCTCCCTACCGAAGGGAAGCACGTTGTCTGTGGGCCAGGAGAAAATGCGGGTATCATTGATGTAGGCCATGGCATTCACGTCTCGTTTAAGGTAGAAAGCCACAATCACCCCACCTATGTAGAACCCTTTCAAGGGGCGGCCACGGGCGTGGGGGGGATTCTACGGGATATCATCACCATGAATGCTCGGCCTGTAGCGTGTTTGAATGCTTTGCGGTTTGGCCACATTGAAGCCACCAATAGCCACCCCACGACAGCCGAACACGCCAAGGCCAACAAACGCCGTTTAGCAGGGGCCGTGGCGGGTATTGCCCACTACGGCAACTGCATGGGCATCCCCACCATTGCGGGCGATACGTTTTTACACCCCAGTTACGATGGCAACCCCCTCGTCAATGCCATGGCGATTGGTGTGATGCAACCCACAGGCATGATGGCTGCAGGAGCCAAGGGCGTGGGCAACCCCGTACTCTATGTGGGTTCGCCGACAGGCAGAGATGGCATGGGTGGCGCCTCCTTCGCCTCCAAAGCCTTGGATGACAACAAAAAGCAAGCTCGCCCCGCCGTGCAAACAGGCGACCCCTACGCCGAAAAAACCATGATGGAAGCCTGCTTAGAAGCCTTTGCCACGGGCTTGGTACTAGCTGCCCAAGATATGGGGGCAGCAGGTTTGACGTGTGCTACCGCCGAAATGGCGGCCAAGGGCAACGTGGGTATGACGCTCAACCTCGATCTAGTACCCGCCCGAGAAGCTGGCATGGAGGCGTGGGAATACCTGAGTAGCGAATCGCAAGAACGCATGTTTATGGTACTACCCAAAGGGCAAGAAGAACCCGTGTTAGCTATTTTCAAACGCTGGCGAGTCCCCGCCGTGGTGGTGGGCGAAGTGATTGCCGAAGAGCGGATTATCGTATCGCATCACGGGCAAATCGTGGTAGATGTGCCAAGCAAGCTCCTTACCGATGGAGCCCCGCAATACAACCCCCACCCCCACGCCACCGAAGCCCCCGAGGCCATGGAACGCCGTCAACGTTTGGCTACCGAAGGGCTACCCCACCTGACCCCCAACGCCTTACCCAGTGCCTTAATGCACTTAATCAATCACCCCAACCTGCAACGTAAAACACCTATTTACCAACAGTACGATCGCCATGTGCGTAACAACACCTTGCTGACGGGGGATCATCATTCGGCGGGGGTCATTCAACTGCGGACGGCCAACAACGAGGTAACCCCCCTCGCCTTGGCAACGGCGTTAGAGGGCAACCCTGTGCAAGTCGCCCTCAATCCCCGCATCGGGACGCAAGGCGTAGTGGCTCAAGCGGTGCGGAATGTGGCCTGTACAGGAGCTGTTCCCCTTGCTAGTACCAACAACCTAAACTTTGGTAACCCCGAGCAAGAGGCTGTGGCTTTTCAGCTACGCACGGCGGTGCAAGGGATGGGCGAATCGTGCAAGGCATTGAAGGTACCAGTCACGGGTGGGAATGTGAGTTTGTACAACACCAACGGCACGCAGGCCATTCAGCCCTCGCCTACGGTGGGGGTGGTAGGGGTGATTCACGATAAAACCACCCTTCTTTCCCCCTGCTTCAAGCAGGCAGGGCATCGAGTGGCCTTACTCGGCCGTTTTGCCCCCACTGTGGGCGGAAGCGTCTACCAAGGGCAGCACGCCCAAGGCAACCATTGGGGCGAACCGCCAAGCGTGTGCTTAGCAACCGAAGCTCGCTTAGTCGCCTGCATCAGCCAAGCGTTAGCCCCCCAGCGTCTGTTGGCCAGTTGCGATTCGGTTAGCCTTGGCGGATTGCTACCCACCCTGCTTGCCTGTTGCGTGTTGAATGAGGATTCCGCCCTTGGAGCTTCGGTTCAGCTAGAGGGGCTACAATCGGCGGTGGCATCGGTAAATTCGGCACATGCCTTGGCAACTTTGTGCTTTGGCGAAACCCACGGCAGTTACCTCATCAGCTATGCCCCCGAACAGGAAGCATCTATTCAAGAAGCCTTACACCAACATCAGCTAGCATCACTTTGGATTCCCCTAGGCGAGGTGACGGATCAGGCCAGCTTGCAAGTGGAGTATCAAGCCGACCAATGGCATATTGCCTTGCCCAGCCAATTGCCTGTACTACCTTTATAGAAAGGCCCATTCGGGCGTGCAATGAGTTAATGAGTTGTTGAACGTTGGTTGCGTCAGACAGCAAGTTTGTTTTTCATAGTCTTCTATAGAAAGTGTTTTTGTCATTGCGAGCGAAGCGTGGCAATCCCCCACACAGGAACGAACAAAAGCGATAAGGCTAGGGAGATTGCTTCACATACGTTCGCAATGACACACTCTTTCTTTCAAAATCCACATAGAAAGCCCTCATCCTCATGATTCCTTCTTCTTCTTCTCCTCTCAACATCCTCATCATCGGCAGTGGCGGGCGTGAACACGCCTTGGCGAGCGTTGTTGCTCAAAGCCCCCACCAGCCCACAGTGTTTATTGCTCCAGGCAACCCAGGCTGTGCCACCGTGGGAACCTGCATCCCCATTGAGGCAACAGACGTAGAAGGCTTGTTGGCCTTTGCCCAAAACCAAAGCATCGATTTTACCATTGTCGGCCCCGAAGCCCCCTTGGCCTTGGGCGTAGTCGATGCCTTTCAACAGGCAGGCTTGCGTATTTTTGGCCCCACGCAGGCCAACGCTCGTTTAGAATCCTCTAAGGCGTATGCCAAACGCATCATGCAACAAGCAGGCGTTCCAACGGCTTCCTATCGCGACTGTTCCACTCTTGCCGAAGCCGAAACCGCCTTGCAAGCGATGGGGCAAGCCCCCTATGTGATTAAAGAAGATGGCTTGGCCGCAGGTAAAGGCGTGACGATTGCCCCCACCCTCGCCGAAGCGTTGGAGGCGTGTCAACGAGCCTTTGCCAAGGCTAGCCCCGTAGTCATTGAAGCCTTTTTACAGGGCGAAGAGTTAAGTGTACTAGCCGTGTGCGATGGCACTCAGGCCGTGGCCTTGTGTGCCGCCCAGGATTTTAAACGAGTAGGCGATAACCACACGGGCCCCAACACAGGTGGCATGGGTGCTTATGCCCCCGTGGCGTGGTTTACCCCTGCGTTACAACAAGCAGTTCAGCAACGGGTGCTACAGCCCATGTTAGCCACACTGGCAGAAAACGGTACGCCCTACACTGGGGTACTGTACGCAGGCTTGATGATGAGCCCCACAGGCGAACTAAACGTGATAGAGTTTAACGCCCGCTTTGGCGACCCCGAAACCCAAGTCGTCTTGCCCCTAACGCAACAACGCACCGATGTACTCACCCTACTGATGCACGCCGAAGCAGGTACCTTAACCGACTTGTTGATTGACGACCCCACCCTTGCCAGTGATTTACAACGCCCCAAACAACAGGCCGTTACCGTGGTGTTGGCCTGCTATGGCTACCCTGAACACCCCCGCACAGGCGATGAGGTGACCCTACCCACAGCGGATGTGTTGGCACAGCACCACGCCACGGTGTTTCATGCGGGTACTCGGTTTAACAAGGCGACGCAACAGCTGGAAAGTGCAGGCGGGCGGGTGCTAAGCATCACCGCCGTAGCGGCATCGTTGCATCACGCCCGACAGAACGCCTATGCGTGTATGAAGCAGACGGTGCTTGAGGGCGGACATACCCGTAGGGATATTGCTGAAACCGCCGCAAGGCTTCAAGAAGCCCAGCTCGCTTATTGAAACAAAGCAGCATACTGTGCAGCAGAGCCGGCAGAGAATCCAGAGGTTGTATTAGGACCACATTCCCCGGGACGAAGCAGTCGTGTTGAATGGGATAAGAGTTCCACTATTTGCAAAAACCCCCTATGTTTTCGTAGTGAGATAAACAAACAGGGGTTAACAAATGTTCTCAATGAGAACATAACAAAAGAAACAATGGAGATTCTTTTATGTCTAAAGCCACATACGTTCACACCAGAATTGATCCTATGCTTAAAGAACATGCTGAAATGGTGTTTAGCAAGTTAGGTTTAACCTTAACTGAGGCCATTAGCCTTTTCTTTAAGCAAGTCACACTGAAAGACGGGTTACCCTTTGAATTGGTTATCCCTTCTACAGATGAACAGTACAAAGCAGAAAAGCAGGCATTGCTTGAGAAACAGATGATCCAGCTTCAGGCGGATATTCAGCTAGGGCAAGAGGCTATTGCACAAGGAGACGTGCTTCCAGCCAACGAGGCAAGAAAGAGAAGCCAAAAACGCTTACAACAGTGGAAAGACAAAGCGGAAAGAAAGCGATTGTCATGAGTTTGTCTTATGTTGTTTCTCGCCGTGCTTCAGAAGATATTGATCAGAACATTGACTACATTGCAGAAGATAACTTAAACGCAGCCGTTGCTTTTGAGAGCAAGCTGTTTGAATCGTTTGAACGTTTAGCAGAGCATCCAAACATTGGACATGAGCGTTTAGACATAGCATCTAAAGGTGTTCGTTTTGGGTGTTTAAGAAGCGGTATTTAATTGTTTACCAAGAAAGCGACGTGTTGGAAATCGTTCGGGTGCTGAGTGGTTACCAAAATCTACTCAGCATTTTTGACTCTGAGCTTTAAAATCTTTTGATTCTTGAGAGTATATGTTCATCCCCAGCCTTAAGTGACCCTAAGAAACAAACTTGGCTTATTGATATAGTATTTTGAAATATTTTTGAATCGTGGTAGACTATACAGAGTGACTGTTTTATTGAAAGGAACAACTACCATGGCTTACAGTTTAGATCTCCGAG
>JBJTUB010000335.1:0-11290 GCA_046080465.1 Vampirovibrionales bacterium
GTCCACCCGTTCCCATTCCGAACACGGCCGTAAAGACAGAGAACAGCGACAATACTTAGACCGTGAGGTTTTGGGAAGATAGCGTTTGCCAAGGTTAATATTAAAAGACCTTCCCCTCTTAGAAACTCTCTAAGAGGGGAATGTTCTTTGTTGTTTGTATCTGTGGGTTTTAAAAAGATTGTGTTGAAAAAAAGAGGGTATAAACCCTCTTTTGTCTCTTTAGTGTTTGGGTAGTATTTTTAAATGCCTATCGGGTTCGGCTCCCACACTAATCGCTTTGAATCCTTCTTTCTCCACCAATTCATACTGTAATCGCCGAATGTAGCTTCGCCGTGGGCTGAGTGAATAGGCTTCTTGAGTCTTTTTTACTTGCTCTACAGCTTCTAAGGCTTCATTCAATGCAAGCTCAGTTTCTGGGTTCGATGATTCTAAGGCCTCCAAAGAGTCTGTCCAAGCTAGCAGTGGCGATTGCTGTTCAGCCATATCGGCTAAACAATCCAGTAGAACCTCTCCTTTTTGTGTGTTTTCAAACGATTCACGCAATGTTTTTTGTATTTGGGGTAAGGTGTTGGTTTTTGCATAAAATACGGGTAGCTCGTAGTCTTGAGCCATGCGTAAAATCTTCGCTCCTGGGCGAGCATGGCCACGCAAAGCTAATACAACATCGGCTTCATGTAGTTGTTGTGTAATAACAACTTGTTGCTCTAATTGTAACCGCTGTAACACGTTATCTACAAAGCTACGGGTAATGGCATAAAGGTAAACTTTAAAACACTCTTTGCCAGCCCATGAGCTGAGAGCCTTTTCTTTCCCTAAATCTTGAAGCTCGTTTCGACTGGGGGTTGGCAGGCTATGCTTCGGATCCACAGGATCTTGCAGAGACGTAATGTTTGTAAAAAGTACCTTGGTTTCGCCCGTCGCTTCATCCAGCCGCCGAAGTTCAGGGTGGACGGCAAACCCACGCAACATGCCATCCACGGCTTTGGCCACATCGGTATAAACGGCCAAGGTGTTGCGGTCTTGAATCTCAATGCAGACATCAAACGTGGGTTGCTTTTCACGCTCCAGAACAGTTTTTTGAGTCATTCGTCGCCGAGCTTCTTCATCCCCGAGTGTGACCGATTGAATGCCCCCAATTAAATCCGAGATGGTGGGGTTTTTAATCAGATTCTCTAGTTTGTTGCCATGAGCCGTGGCTATTAAAATAACCCCTCGTTCGGCAATGGTGCGGGCAGCACTGGCTTCTGCTTCGGTGCCAATTTCATCAATCACAATCACTTCGGGCGTATGGTTTTCTACGGCCTCAATCATGATGGATTCTTGGGCGAGGGGGTTGGGTACTTGCATCCGTCTAGCACGCCCCACCACAGGATGAGCAATATCGCCATCGCCCGCAATCTCGTTAGAGGTATCGACAATCACCACTCGCTTTTGATGGGTGTTGGCATACAGTCGTGCCATTTCTCGTAACTTGGTGGTTTTACCTACCCCAGGGCGGCCTAATAATAAAATACTTTTACCCTGAGCGATTAAATCTGCAATGGGGCTAACCGTACCCAAAACGACTCGCCCCACACGGCAGGTGAGGCCCACAATCTTACCGACTCTGTTGCGGATGCAGCTAATACGGTGGAGCGTACGGGGAATCCCCGCACGATTATCCGTGTTAAACTCGCCGATATGCCGTGTGAGTTCCTGTAGAAGCTCTTCGCTTACTAGTGTTTTACCGAGTTCTTCAAACGTGCCATCATTGTAACGAGCTTCAGGCAAACGGCCTAAATCCAGTACAATCTCAATCAGTTGGGATGTACGGTGTTTGGGTAAGCTAGCCCGAAGGTTTAAGGGTAAAATATCCAGCAATAACGAAAGCTCATCCAGCTCGTAGCGTTCGATTTTAGCAGGATCTTTTTTCTTGGCCGAAGGCATCCGCTTGGCTTTGGGCGGTGGAGTTACATGAGGGTTCGATGAGGCGTTGTGGTTGGTTTCAAACATCGTACTTGCTAGCTCTCTCTCTCTCTCATAATCCCTATAGAAACCTCTACAAAAGCCCCCATCGGCGAACTTTCTGTGTCAACTCAAGCCGCTTATCGGTTATGTACTTCCGTGTACACGCCCTCTAAGCCGTTTTCGTTTCCTTGAAATTTCATCCGCTTGAATCTTTCGCAGAGTCTTCTATAATAACGAGGGAAGTCTTTTAACTACTATAAGTATAGCATGTTTTGTTTCTTTGTCTATTGTACACTAGAGTTAGGTTTGAATAGCGTTACTTTGTGGTTCAGGAGCTTCTATGTCTCAGTTTGTTTCTTCGCCGTTGTCCGAATTTCCCGTACTGTTGTTGCCCTTAGATTGTCGGCCTGTGTGTTATCAAACGCCGATTCTGATCGCCTCGTTGTTGCAATGCCCGCTGTGGCTCCCCCCCGAATCGTTGTTTGGTAATTTAAAGCAACCCGCCGATACAGACGCCTTACTAGAGTGGTGCGATGAAACCTTGGCCGTGTTTGAAGCCCGTCAACAACAACCGCAGGTGATTGCCAGTGTACAGCTCCTGCTGCATGGCGGACTCATTCCTGCCCGCTTGGAGCAACGAACCGAGGCCGAAACCATCGACGTGTTGGATGATACATGGCTCCGTTTATTCCATTCCTACAATGTTACCCCCGATATGATGAGTGCGATTTTGCGAATCCCTGCGTATAATAATGCCGAGGAAGAACCCGATTACTGGGCGGTGTACGGCAAGGCGATGTATCAGCAAAGCGAACGTTGGCATCGTACGTTAGAGGGGGCTTATCCCGCATGGCAAGGCGAGCTATATCAGCAGTTGGCAACGTTTCCACCGCCAGCGACACTCCCCGAGGGGGTGTGGCAGGATTTTTTAGCACGCCGTCAGCGAAGCCATGCGGTGCATCGGTTTCTGTTGGAAGAGCAGGAGCGGGGGGCGGTGAATCGTGTGGTGTTCGCTCAAGATGACACAGGCACGCACGGTTTGAATGTGGCCGAGGCTCAAGAGTTGCAAGCCTTGGGAGCCAGAACCACGCAGGCATGGGTGCAAACAGGAGCCGATGAAGTGGCTCATACCTTGCTGTTGCGTTCCTGCGTGGAGCATCTTCAACTACAGCCCAAGGTGTGGGTGGGGTATAGCCACACCCACGGCGGAGCGGTGGTGGCTAAGTTTGATGGTGTGCCGATTGCCACGGTGGTGCAGCAACGTTTGCAAGCCTGTGGGGCCAGGGTCGTAGCCACGCCTCAGCAGGCAGATGTGTGGCTGTTGGTACACACGCCCCAAGCAACCATGGGCGATCATTGTAGTGTCCATCCTTCCGATGGAGGCACACCCGAGGCTCATGCGTGGGTGTTGGCTCAACTAGCCGAGGCTCAAACGGCGGGCAAGGGTGTGATACTGGCTGATGTCGCCTATGCCAACGGAGCCGATGCCGTGTTGTTTGAAAAACTTTTGACCCCCGACACCTTAAAAGCCTTGTGGGGGTATGGAGCGTGGAACACCCCAGGCAATGCGGTAGGATCCGCCGTGGCAATGGGGTTGGCCGTTTGGGCATCTCAAGAGCTTGGTTGCTATCAGCCACGGGTGCATCAGCAGTTGTTGGCCTTACGCTTGTTGGATGATGGGGCGTATCAGGCGGTGGTGCGGCAACAGGTGCGTGGCCTGTATGGGGCGTGGCAGGTGCCGAGTTCATCTGCAATTGAACAAGCCGTGGCAGACCGCTTAAAACCGTGGCAACGCCGTATTAGCGAGTTACTGCCCTTGAGCTTGGCCGAACAGTGGCAGGCGACTTTGCCGTGTCAACGCTTGTTTGAAGTAGGGTTCCGTTTGTAAGTTTTTCTTGATGTGGTAGCATAGAGGTTACTTTGTCGAAAGCATCGACTTTTATAAGAAAGTGACACACCCCTATGCTGAAAGCTGGAATTGTGGGTTTACCCAACGTCGGTAAATCAACCTTGTTTAACGCCCTAACCAACTCGTATCAGGCGGAATCGGCCAACTACCCCTTTTGTACCATCGAACCTAACACGGGTATTGTAAAAGTGAATGATGCCCGCTTGTGGGAGCTTCAAAAAATTACAGGCACGCAAAAAGTGATACCCGCCGTGTTTGAGTTTGTCGATATTGCAGGCTTGGTGAGGGGTGCCAGTAAGGGCGAAGGCTTGGGCAACCAGTTTTTAGCCAATATTCGTGAAGTAGATGCCATTGTGCATGTGATACGTTGCTTTGAAGATGAGAACATCCAACACGTTGAAAACAGCGTGGACCCCATTCGGGATTTGGAAACTATTGTGTTGGAACTCGCCTTGGCCGATTACGGCTCGATTGAAAAACGCTTGCCCCGTCTGGAAAAATCAGCTAAGCAGAACCCCGAACAAAAACGAGAGTTGGAGTTACTCAAACAAGTGATGCCATTGCTGGAAGCAGGGCAGATGATTTCTGAGCATCGTTCTATGTTTGATGCAGAGGATTGGGCACTCTTGATGAAGGCAGGCTTATTGACTACCAAACCCGTCATTTATGCGGGCAACGTGGCCGAAGATGATTTAGCTAACCCCATGGGGCAACCCTTGTTTGCTACCTTGGCACAGCGTGCCAGTGAAGAAAAACGCCCCATTGTGGCTGTTTCTGCACAAATTGAAGCCGAACTGGGTGCCTTGGAAGATGAAGCCGAAAAACTCGATTATTTGGCCAGTTTGGGGGTAGAAGCCTCTGGGGTGGATAATTTGATTGTCTCTACCTTTGGCATGTTGGGCTTGCGTACCTACTTTACCGCAGGCGAAAAAGAAGTGCGTGCTTGGCCGTTTGAAGAAGGCTACACTGCCCCACAATGTGCGGGCGTGATTCATACCGATTTTGAAAAAGGCTTTATTCGTGCTGAGGTGATTGCCTATGCCGATTATGTCGAGCATCAGGGCGAAAAAGGAGCCAAAGAAAAAGGCTTGCTCCGCCTCGAAGGCAAAGAGTATTTAGTGAAAGATGGCGATGTGATGCACTTCCGCTTTAATGTATAAAAGAAAGAATAAAATAACTCGATGATGATGACGCTTGAAAACCCGATAATACACTTGCACCAACACCCCATTGTCTCGGATACGTTGGCAACCTTGCGGAATGTGCAAACCACCCCTGCCCAGTTTCGCACCGCTATGGAGCGGGTGGCTCATGTGTTGTTTACCGAAGCCACACGCCGCTTGCCCACCGTGCAGCAAAACGTACTGACCCCCATTGGCCCTGCCCGCCAAAGTGTGCTACACCCCGAACATCCTGTGGTGATTGTTCCTATTTTGCGGGCAGGCTTGGCGTGGTTGGATGTGGCTCAACGGTGGCTACCCAACGCCCAAGTACACATGATGGGCTTGGCACGCAATGCCGAAACCTTAACGATTGAAGAATACTACAATACCCTGAATCGGTGTGAAACCTCTGTACTCCCCCCTGAAAAGGCGATGGTACTGTTGCTAGACCCCATGCTGGCCACGGGTAATTCTCTACAAGTGGCCGTCGAACGCTTGTTGGCCAAGGGCTTTGCAGAAGAAAACATTATTTATGTGGCCCTGCTGGCTAGCCCTGAAGGGGTGGAAATTATCCACAACCACTTCCCACGTTTAACCATGGTGTTGGGCTGTATTGATGAACGCTTGAACGAGAAATCCTACATTGTCCCTGGCTTGGGCGATGCGGGCGACCGTTACTTCAACACCCCTCATTAGGTTTCTATGTCACCTTCTTCTAATCTTTCTAGTCACCCCATCCACCACCCCGATTGGCTGACTCCCCCTGAACCGTGGGTTGTCGTGGGGGTGTGCTTAGGGGCGAACTTAGGCAATCCACGCCATCAGCTGGCCGATGCTCGACGCTTGCTGGAAGCGATACCCGCTACCCGTGCATGGCGATGGTCTAGCATGGTGGAAAGCGAACCCGTGGGCTGTAGCGAGGTTCAACCTGTGTATGTGAATCAGGTAGGGGTGGCTCATGCGTGTTGCCCTGTGGAAACCCTGTTTGAAGCCATGCAACAAATCGAAGCCCAGTTGGGACGGGTACGGCATGTGGGCGAACGCAATGCCCCCCGTTGCATGGATATTGATTTACTGTTTTACGGCGAGCATCGCTGTGATACCCCCCACTTAACGCTACCCCACCCCCGCATGCACCTTCGCCCCTTTGTGTTGCTCCTGCTTGCGGAGCTATATCAAGAGAAAGAAACCCCTGCGAATGTATAGCCTATTACACGGAACCTTGTTAGATAAGTATCAACACCCTTTGACGGGGGAAAGCCAGTGCGTGGTGCTGGTAGCGGGGATTGGCTACGAGGTAGCCTGCCATAGCCGATGCTTGCAACAGTTGCCTGCCCTCAACGAGCTTGCTACGCTGTACACCCATACTGTGGTGAGGGAAGATTACCTTGGCTTGGTGGGGTTTGCCCACCGCTCTGAGCGGGATGTCTTTCGCTTGTTACTTTCTGCCAGTGGGGTGGGGCAAAAAGTGGCTTTAGCTTTGTTGGAAGCCCTACCTATTGCCGCCTTGGTAGAAGCCGTACTGGCCGAAGATGCCAAAGCCCTGACGGTGGCCAAAGGTGTGGGGCCGAAGTTAGCCAAGCAAATGGTGTTGGATTTAAAAGAAAAACTGGAGAAATATGCGGCCTTGGCGTCGCTTTCTGCTAGCGGTGGAGCTACGGGTGGGATGGCTACAGTAGTGAGCTTCCCCCAGTGTGATGCCTTGGTGCAAGAAGAAGTAACGCAAGTGGTACTGGCTTTGGGGTATACCCTAGAAGAAGTAACCACAGCATTTACGCAAGTACAGGCACAAAACGAGGGTTCCTCTACAACATTTGATGCAGAAACATTATTGAGAGCTATCCTAAAGTATTTGGTATGATATGATTGTTTTAATAAAAAATACCAACTGACCTAGGAACTAGTTTACCGTGCCTCCTCCAGTAGTGCCAATTCCCTCATTATTAGCTCGACCCTCGTCGGCTCCTATACCTAAGCCCAGTGCATTAAAGCGTGTTTTAGTGTATTTAGGCCCCGTGCTAGGTATCGTGGGTTCCTTTACATTGTTGTATTTTACCCTCACGCCCACGAACGAACATATACGACTCCTAACCATTATCGGCAATAGTTTAATGAGTATCGCTCCTCTGATGACGTTACCTTCTTTTGTGCGTAGTGCGTGGGTGCAACACCAGCCTACATGGGTGCTGGGTGGTTTAGCGTGCTTTGGTGTATGGCTTTATTTTCTGTTTGTTCAACAATCGGAGGTAGGCAAGGCGATTTTAATCACCATGGCGGGGGTGGCCTTTAGTGGCCTTAGTAATATGGTGCATCCTGAGCGACCGCATCTGGTGTTGTCTCCTTTGTTAAGTTGGTATTGTTGGAAGAACCCTCTGTTTTTATTGTCGTTTTTACGTAAGACGCTGGTATTTATGTTAAACGATATTCGCCACCTATTCATGTTTGGCTATGTGGTGCTGGCAGAGTGGTGTCGGTTACCGTTTAATATCGTGCAATCGCTCTTGGTGCGTCGATGGTTGCCGACCCTCGCCTTGAAGGCGTTTTCGCCTTCAAACCTGTGGATGAGTCGCCGATTGGGTGGGGTGTTGTTTGTACTGTCTGGGGTGTCATTGCTGTTGCACGAACTCATGCCCTTGTTTGATAATCATCCTACGATGTTGTGTTTTAGAGGCTTAAACGGCCTTGGTGCGGTAGTGATTAACTACAGTCTATTTTTTACAGGCTTGTTTGGTAAGCACTGGAGCGATAAGTTTTTGTTACCAGGCTGTATTCTAGCGACGATAGGTTCTTGCTTTTTTGATACGACGTGGGGCTTTGCGTTGAATCAATTAGGGGTGCGTATGAATGAGTTGTATTTTGTGACACTCCAGTTTCGTCCGCCAGTGGTGGATGTTCGTGAAGCGGCAACGATGAAACGTACCATCGATGATAGCCACGATGATTTTAATTTGCTGTACTAAACCACAACCATGATGATGATGATGTCCAGCGGGGATGATAAAACCGAAGCCCCTACCGCTCATAAACTAGGTAAAGCACGAGGCGAAGGCAACGTGCCTAAAAGTGCTGATTTTACGGCGGGCTTATTGGTGTGTGCCGTGTTGTTTTTGTTTAGCATCGGTAAAGAATACGGTCTAGGTATTTTAGAAACGATTTTACGCCATTGCCTGAGTTTACCGATTCACGAGCAGCTCACCATTTCTAAGCTCACGAGTTTATTGATGGATGTAGGGCGGTTGACGATGTTTTTGTTGTTTCCGTTTTTAGGGGTGCTGTTTATTTCATCGGTGGGGGGGATGATTTTTCAAGTGAAGCCCCTGTTTACCACCACACCTTTACAGCCCAACTTTAGCAAACTGAATCCCATTGCGGGGTTTCAAAAGTTTTTGAAGCCACAAAACCTGCGGGAACTGTTGCGGGGCTTTATTAAACTGATTGTGATAACCGTGTTAAGCGTGGTGTTGGTAATGAACACCATGCCCCAAGCAGGGGCGTTGAGTTACGGCACGCCTGCCCTGTTGTTGCAGCATTCCATGGAGATGATCCAGCACATTATGTTTTGGATGGCCATGGGGTTTATGGCCTTGGGCTTGGCCGATTATAAATATCAAAACTGGCAATTTACCGAAAACATGAAGATGACCAAGCAAGAGGTAAAAGACGAATTCAAAAACATGGAAGGCGACATGAAGATGAAGGGCAAAATTCGTCAGTTTGGTCAGCAAATCGTCTTCAACAAACAAATTAAGTTGGTGCCTCAGGCCGATGTGGTGATTACCAACCCTACCCACTTTGCCGTGGCCTTGCGGTATGACCCCGATATTGCCCCCGCCCCGCATGTGCTGGCCAAAGGTGTGGATGCCCGAGCCTTAAAAATACGAGAGGTTGCCAAGCAACACAACATTGAGCAAGTAGAAAACCGTCCGCTGGCACGCAGTTTGTACGCCCAAGTAGAGGCGGGGGAGATGATTCCCCCCGAGTTGTTTGTGGCCGTGGCCGAGGTGTTGGCCTATGTCTACAGTCGCCGAGGTGGCCGCCGCTAAAGCCATTCGGCTTGTGCAATGTGTGGGGTGTTGAGTCGGTTGCGTAAGAAGCACGTCGATAGTGCGTTCCTGCCCCCTCTCCCTAAGGGAGAGGACTGGGGTGAGGGAGGGCATTCACCCCTATAACCCCCGAAATAATATTCAGCCGTTACGCTATTCACTCTGTGAATTGGTATAAAACACCCACAGGAAAGCAACACCTACTTGCCGTTTTACGAAGTCAACGTGCAACCCCATACATTGCGGGGGCGAATGCCCTAGCGGCGGAGGAGTTGAAGAACGTTGGTTTGGCTTTGGTTGGCCTGAGCTAGAATACTCACCGAGGCCTGCTGTAGCACGTTGGATTGCGTGTAGTTGGCCGAACTACGAGACATATCCGCATCCACAATACGGCTACGGCTCGCATTCAGGTTCACTAAGTTAATGCCTAAAAAATCGTTATACCGCCCCAACTGATTGCTTAATGCCCCCAAGGTGGCCATTTTTTTATTGAGTTCGGTTAAGCCTGTATCCACATATTTTAAAAACGCCAAGGCTCGCTCAGAGCTATTGATAGCCGTGCCTGTGGTGGCGTTAAAAATATCATTTAAACTTTGGGGCCGCCACAAGCCATTGGGGTCGGGGATGGTAGCAGAAAAGAGCTTTAGCCCTAGTTCAGGGTCGGTCGTGGTAAAGGTAGGGGCAAGGTTAATGGTATTACTCGCTTCATCGCTACCGCCTGCCAACTGTACCTTGGCGTCGGTAATGCTGCCATCCAACAGGCTTACGCCGTTAAAGGTAGTGGTACGGCTAATACGTGCCATATCTTCAATCAAGCTCCGCATTTCTTGGCCAATCGCACTGCGTTGGTCGGGGCCGTACACATCACTCGCTATTTGCACGCTCAATTCACGTACCCGCTGTAAATTATCCACTAAGGTACCCATCGCACCTTCGGCAATATCTAACATGCTTTGGCCATCTTGCACGTTTTGAGTCGCCCGTTGTTTGGCACGTAGCTCGTTGGTAAGGCGTTGAGAAATAGCGTAGCCACTCACATCATCACTCGATTTACTGACTCGCAGGCCACTGGCCATTTCGCCCCCTGCTTTCTCTAGGTTGTTGGAATTGGTGCGTAGGTTGTTTAACGCACGCATGGCGTTTAGGTTGGTGTTAACAAATTGAATACTCATCCGTGAGTTCTCTCCTCGTTTGGCTAGGTTTCTCTGGGTTTGGGGTTGGCTGGGTTTTAAATCTCTCTGATACTGGTTTCGACACGTTTAGCAAACCTGAAGTAAGCTCCACCATATGATGTAGGGTTTCCGATGCGAACGCAATGACGCAAGGTGGGGCAATTCATGAATCGCCCCCCGATAAAAACATCAAAAAAGCCCCCCATGCAGGCTGTGATGCCATGCACGGGGGGAGGGGGAGGATAAAGCCAATATGCTAGCCTAAAAAAGCCTGCAAGTCAGTTCCACTACTATCTGCAAAGTCGTTTAATACCGTTCGCAGTGTTTTTGTCGCTGTAGCTCTATCTGCAGGTAAGGTTTCTGCTTTTTGTAACATTTCAACCGCATTTCTCAGATAATAACCTTGATATCCTTGCGGAATGGCAGTTGGGTTTGTTAAGTACCCCAACACCGCTTCCATCTGAGCTCTAACGGTTGTTTCACTAGGATCAAGATTTTCCAATGACTGGTTGAAGACTCTTACAAAATCAGAGTAATTTAAATCCGCTTTGAGAACGTTATTAAATCTACCTTGTAATGTTCCTGCTCTCTCAATGGCGACATTACCAATCTTAAGCGGTCCGAATCCTACCTTATTATTTAGCAAGAATTGGCTGGCTTCATCTACTTGAGCGGAGTCAAAGCGGACACCCCCTGCTTTATCAGATGCGCCAAGAATGTAATTGAACATGACCTTATTCAACTCAACATCGCCTTGAGTCAATGTGCCTACCTTTTGTTGCCGTCCAAACCGCCCTGTCTTAGTAACAGGTGTATCAAAGGCATCTTCGCTAATAGCCTCTAACTGTTGGTAAATACGTTTAAACTCTTTCGCTTCTGCTGTTTTACCCGCCTTCTCTAAACGTTTTATTTGCTCAACAATATGCTGTTTAAATAATTCAGATTTGTAGAATACAGTTCCTCTAGTACCGAAGAAGTTTTCAATAAACATAAGCTTAGCATCGCTTGCGAGCTTAACCACATCGTGTGTCACAACATCGCTATTTTTCAACAAGG
>JBJTUB010000336.1:0-1270 GCA_046080465.1 Vampirovibrionales bacterium
AAAAGGGTTTGTCGAGGCTTCTAAGTCCCTCGTTTTGCATTGCCCTACGGGCAATCTTGAGAGGCCGGGGCGTTCGCCCCCACAGTGAGGAGGGACAATCTCAATTCTTACGCAAGATCCTCATTGTGAAAAACCTCTCAAAGGCTCCCCCCTTCAGTATCTATAGGGGCTTCGCCCCTATAGATACTGAAGGGGGTTTGCGCAACTCGCTTTCAACCTTTCATTGCACGCCCGAATGGGCTTTGCAGAGGTTTCTATAGTCTCTCTCTCATTGTTAGGTATAACACATTTTTCCCGATGTGTTCCATCATCTAGCAGTGTACACCCATGGGATAATTTAGATAAAGTAACTTAGACGTATGCCCCTTTCATCGTCCGCCACTTGGCTTATGGCACTTCAAAACGCTCTTGCCAACCCCTTTGCCACAGGCCTATGGAACAACGCAAGCCTGCTACTGGCGCTACTCGCTTGGGCGGGGGTGCAGTGGCTCGTTCTTCACGAATCGGTGAAGCTTCAGCTTTTTTCTAAACGGCACGCCGTCTTCTTGCTTCTTTTAACCCTGTTTACAGGTACCTTACTGATTGCCAACCTGACAGGGGGCGTACTGCTGGAACCCTTAGGCTGGTGGGGGAGTCATCAACTGGTATCGGGCGGGATTCTAACCTTTCCGTTGATGTTTATTATCACCGATTTAGCCAACGAGTTTTACGGGGCAGCAGGAGCGAGGGTACTCACGTGGCTAGGGCTAAGTGTGGCGTTGGTGTGTTATGTGGCGTTTAGTTGTTTGAATCAATCGCCCATTAGTCCGCAAAGCGTGCTACCTAAGGCCACGTATTTAGCCGTGAGTCAAGGGTTTACGCACATGTTGGTGGCCTCGTTAACGGCCTACATTTTGGGGCAACTGTTGGATATTGCGTTGTTTGGCTTGGCTAAGCGATTAACGCAAGGGCGGTGGCTGTGGTTGCGTGCCACGGGCAGCACCTTAATTAGCCAGTTGTTTGATTCTTTTATTGTGGTGTTTATTGCCTTTAGTGGTAGTTTGCCCGTTAGTACGATGCTGAACATTGCCACGGGGAATTATTGGGTCAAGCTGGTGGTGGTGATGGCAATTACGCCTTTGCTATATTTAGCTCATTCGTGGATGCGTCGTCAGTTAAAAAGTTGAGAGTGTGATATAGTATTTTAAATAATTTACGACTCTTTTCCAAAGATGTGTTGAATGGCTTCGTAGAAGGCTAGCCCTAAACGTATTCCATTGGTTACAACCCG
>JBJTUB010000337.1:0-6776 GCA_046080465.1 Vampirovibrionales bacterium
GTGGCCTTAGGTTGCACGGCAAACACCGGCCACGCCTGAGCCGCTTCCACTAACGTGGCGGGCAGTAAGGCCGTATCCCCCTTGATAAGGCCATACACACTACTTAAACTGGCCTCCACCCCTAAACGCCACACGGCAGAAAGCAACTGAAGCGTGGTGGCCACACTCTCGGGGTGGGGGTGGGGGGTGGTATCGCAATAATCGCAACCAGGGCAGTATTCCACCGCCAAGGGCTGCCCAAAATAAGCCGTCAATTGATGGTGTCGACACTGCACACTTTCGCAAAATAACTGAAGCTCGTGCAGTTTTTTAAGCTGTTGTGCCAGTTGTTTTTCACTTGCCTTGGTGGATTCGTTCTGAGAGGCTTCGTCTTTCAAGCGTTTTCGCCAGACGGTAAAATCGGCTTCACGCCACAACAGTAGGCATTCACTGGGTTGCCCGTCTCGCCCTGCACGCCCCGCCTCTTGCAGGTAGGCTTCTAGGGTTGCGGGGGAAGAGGTGTGGATTACAAAGCGAATATCCCCCCTATCGACCCCCATACCAAAGGCCACGGTAGCCACCATAATCGGTAACTTGCCACTCATAAACGCCTGCATGTGACGTTCACGCATTGTGGCAGACATACCCGCATGGTAGCCTTTAGCCGCAATGCCCGCCTCACGTAGGTGTTCAACCCATTCTTCTACGGCATTACGGCTGGTGCAGTATAAAATACCCGCCTGCTGGGGGTACTGTTTGATAAAGCGAAGCACTCGGGCAAGCGTCTCTTTTTTAGTGCCTCGATGTTCCACCGTTAAACGCAGGTTCGCCCGAAACATGGAGGCTTGAAAGATGTTGGGCTGAAGCAGGTTCAAACTGTTGATAATATCCTGCTTGACGGTGGGGGGGGCGGTGGCCGTAAACGCATGCACACTTAAATGGCCGAACAATTGCTTTAAGTCGCCTAGGAGGCGATAATCGGGGCGAAACTGATGCCCCCACTGGCTAATGCAATGGGCTTCATCTATCGCAATATAAGCCAAGCGTTGTTCGGCTTGCAGGGCTTGAATAAAGCCATCGTGGTTTAAACGTTCGGGCGAAACGTAGAGAAGTTGGACTTCCCCTTGGCGAAAGGCTTGGTAAATGTGTCGGCGTTCTTTATGCGAGAGGTTGGAATGCAAGGCATAGGCAGAAAAGCCCCGTTGCCGTGCCTGAGCCACTTGATCGTGCATTAATGAAATCAAGGGCGAAACGATTAAAGCCGTTTTTTGGGGATAAAACAAAATCGGTAACTGATAGCAAATACTTTTACCGCCACCCGTGGGCAACAGGGTGAGGGAATCTTGCTGATTGAGGACACTCGCCACGGTTTCTTGTTGAAAGGGGCGAAAGTGGGTGTAGCCCCAGTGATGCTTTAAAAAAAGCTCGGATTGAGTTTGCCAGTGCATTACAGTGTACCTAGCAAATAAAAAATCGGATGTGACAGGAGTCGAACCTGCAACCCTTGCGGGCGACCGCTTTCGAGACGGCTTCCTAACCATTCGGATCACATCCATCGTGAACTATAGTTTAACCACAGTATACGGCATCAAGCTAGAAAATCAAGCCAAAGTTTATTTTAAGAACGGTAACACCTCCAAAATGCGGGTGAGTACCGCCCCCACACCAAAAGCCAACATCCAACTCAGGGTAAGGACACTCAAGCCTTCCTTCCAGCCACGTTCCTTCCAGCTAACCGTGGCCGAGGCAATACACGGCACAAACAGCGTAATTACCACTAAACTGGTGAGTACCTGTATCACGCTCAACTGATCTTTCAACTGATAAAACCCTGCCAAACCAAAATCTCGACGCACCATGCCCATAATAAACGCCGAAGCCGCCTCTTTAGGCAAATGTAACAGGCGGGTGGTAATGGGTTCTAAAAAGCGTTGAATATCCTCTAAACAGCCCGTCATTTGTGCCACAGAAACCAAAAACGCACCCATTAAAAACAAGGGCGTGGCTTCTTCAATAAAGGAAATAGAACGAGTCCATGTTTTTTTAAGCACATTGCCCAAGCGTGGCAACCGCAAGGGGGGTAAATCAATCATTAACCCACTGGATTTACCAGGAATCAGGCCGTCTAAAATCGTGCCAATGCCGATAAACAGGCTGCTTAAAATAATCATGTAAATGACCCAACCTTGCAACCCGCCCGCCAAGGCCATCATCCCCATAATCACGCCCAATTGAGCGGAACAGGGAATCACGATACTCAGCAAGGTGTTGGCAATGGTGCGTTCTCGTTGAGAGGTGAGGACACGGGTGGAAATAGTCGCCATGGTAACGCACCCCAAGCCCAAAATCATGGGGATAATGGCTCGGCCATTGAGGCCAATGCGTTTAAGCAAGGCATCGCTAAAAACAGCCAATCGGGGCAGGTAGCCGCAATCTTCCAACACAGAAAGATAGAGGTTAAAGCCCAACACCAAGGGAGCAATGACCCCTAAAATATAGCGGGGAGTCATGGTGAGCAAGCCAAAATCGCCCGCTAACAATTCACGCAACCAACCCAACGTGGCAGGTACCACGGCATGAACGGCGTGTTGCGTTGCTGGCATCACCGTGTTTAAAAAGATGCCCTGTTCCAGTAGTTTGACTAAATCGCCCGCAATCCACACGCCCACCAGTTGATACAAACTTAGCAACACCACCAACAATAATAGCCCCGCAATCACGGGATGCAGCATGAGCTGGCTTAATCGTTGAGCCAACCGTGGGGGCGTATTGGCCGTATGCGTGTGTTGCTGAAACTCCCGTAGTAAACGTTGCAAGTACACCCGCCGATGCCCGTAAATACGCAAGGCATCGGTGCTTTGTGTCGTTTCCAACGTGCGGAGTTCCGCCCCTGTGGGTAAATCGGGCGTGGGGTGGCCTTGGCAGGCATACGGCAGTGCCTGTTTGAGTTCATCAATCCCTTGGTTTTCCGTGGCAATACACCCCACCACGGGTACCCCTAAGCGTTCGTGCAGTTGGGCTAAATCTAACACAATGCCATTGTTTTTAGCTTCATCCAGTTGATTGACCACCACAATCAAGGGGCGTTGCCAATCAATCAGTTGTTGTGTGAGGAACAAATCACGCTCTAGGCTTAAGGCCGATACGATGTTTACCACCACATCGCCACGCAGGATGGCTTTTTCGGCCACGGTTTCTTCTTCACTCATACGGCTCAAACCGTAGACCCCCGGGGTATCGTGAATATCCACGGGGGAATCGTGATAGGCCACGGCCATCACCTGCCCTTTAGAGACACTCACCGTGGTACCTGGGAAGTTCGAGACATCCACATATCTGCCAGTCAGGGCGTTGAATATGACCGATTTGCCCACATTGGGGTTGCCCGCCAACACAATCAACTTCAGTACAGGGGGTTCATCTAGCGGAAAAAAAGCTTCATCGTTATTACCGTTAATATAGCAGTTACTGCCGCTGCCACTCATCATCATCATTGTATTTAATCTTTCGTTTAAGCTAGACCACTTCTACCCATAAATGCAGGGCATAGCTATAGCCCACGGCACATTCAAGGGCGTGTTTGCGTAACACCAAAGGGCTTTCCAACTGGCTGGCCGTCAATATCTGCAACGTATCGCCAACGCTAATACCAAGACGAAACAGCAAGAGGTTGGTTTCGGCATCGCTGACATGCACCAAACGCACCACGGTGTTGGCAGGTAGATGAGCCAAACACAAGGCTTGCCGTGTGAAACCATCGGCTAACGTGAGGGTAGATGCGTTGGGCAGGCTGGCTGTTTTTCGTTTGAATAGCCCTGTAAACATAGTAGAGAGCGTTACTTTCTTATGGATTGTTGTTATTAAGAATCATTTTCATATAAAGCTATACCACAAAGGGGGTGTGCTGTCTATGTGTGTTGCAAGATTCACCGCACAAAGAACGTCTTTGGTGGGTTTAATGCCTTGGTAGCGTTTTGTTTTTATTGAAGAGAGAGAGAAAGAGAATCGAGCATGACAACTATTTCCACCAGTGCCTCGCTCACCCCCCTCTTAAACTATGGGCCACCAAGGCTAGCCTATGGCACAACACCACTAACACGCCCAACCCTTTTAGCATTTCCCCAACAACAAACAGGGCTCGATCCTGCAATACCCCCCTCGTTATCGCCAACACCTACACCCTTATTACAAGCAGCCTCAACCAGCCAACAAACATTAAACCAAGAAGCCCTTAGTCAATTGAATCAACAGTGGCTACAACAGTTGCCTCCTGCCACCCCACCCGCTACTGCAACCATCACCACAGTTCCTGCTACCACAGCGACTAACCCACCTGCACCTAGTAGTGATGCTTCAGAGGTGGTGGCCTTTATTCCTAGTGTTAACGCAAAAACAGGCGAGGTGACACAACGCCGCGTCACTAAAAAGTTTGAGCAAGTCTACAACAACTGGCTGGCTGAAGGTAAAAACCCACAAGACTTCCCAGTCGCCAACGAGGGTGAGTTTAAGTTGTGGAGAGAAAGACAGCGAATAGCCTTCAAAAAAGAAATCAACAACCAACACGCCAAGTTTATGAAAAATCAAAAAAAAGAAGCAGAACTGATTGCTAAAGCAAAAGCGAAAGCGGATGCCGATCAATACACAGAAGGTAGTGCCGATGATACGGCCTAACCGTAACAATCTTTAGAAAGCTCTGAAAAATAAACTTGCCGTCTGACGCAACCAACGTTCAACACTTCATTGCACGCCCGAATGGGCCCTGACGTTCGGTTTTTGCCCAGTAAAACGGGGCTTGCGGATTGAAGAGTACCTTGTTAAAGGTGTAAAAGACAATCGGCAACCATAAGCAACTCATAAATACGCCAGTCATGAGGGCTTGCTTGAGCGACACCCACCGACTAGGGCGATGCCACCGCCGAATAGCCACATAAATGGTGGGAATAAACAACAGTACAAATAACGGAGTCACCATTAAACTGGCCACCTGATGCCAAGGGCTGGCGTGATCGAGCAGGGTGCTGATGAGCATGACCACCACATCTGCCGTTAGCAAAATGGGAAAGAGGAAGCTAAGCCAATACGCCCACAGCTCTACACGGGTACGCACACTGACGTGCGAACTAAAGAAGATATCGCCCCCGTAATCCAAGTAGCGTCTCAAAGAGCCTTCTGCCCAACGTCGACGTTGTTTAATTAACGCCTCTACCATGGTCACGCCTTCCTCCCACACATGATGCGTGGAGGAAAACGCAATCAACCCGTTGTGTAAATGAATACGGGTGGAAAGATCCAAATCATCGGTAATAGAGGCCTCGTTCCAGCCCCCCAGTTGCTCTAAGGCACTGGTTTTCACCATCATGCCGTTGCCTCGTAGCTCTACGGCAGACCCCGCAATATCTCGAGCCACTTGCAGGTGGGCATCAAAGGTGTACTCCAGTTCTTGGCAAAGCAGTAGCCAGTGCGATTCATGATTCATAATGCGTTTGCGGGCTTGCATGGCCATCACATTCTCAGGCTCTAGCAAGGCCACGTTGGCTTGAATGAAATCGGCTTCTACTTGAGCATCGGCATCAAACACACACAATACCTCGGGAGGGGGGCAAGGGCGATTCGTTGTAGAACCAGAGCCAGCCAAAGAGTGCAAATAGGCAACAGCATCGTTTAACACGGCCGATTTACCAGGAATTGCCTCATTTGTTCGGTGTAGCACGAACAGCGGATAGGGCAACGTCTCCTGAGCCAAGGCATCCAGCACCGCCCCTGTGTCATCGCTACTGCGATCGTTAATCACACAAAAATACAAATGCCCCGTGTATTCTAGCTGAATCATGCGTTGAAGCGTTTGTGCAATAACGGCAGATTCATTGTGGCAGGGAATCAGCACGCACACAACGGGGGTAAAGGGCAAGGGCGGGGGCGTTTCTTCTGCTTCGAGTGGGTCTTCCAGCATCGAGAGGGGGTTCGCTAAATCGGCTAGCTCTAACAACTTTTCTTTCGTAAATTGGTGCTTTAAGCGTTCTTTCAAACGGTTTGTTACCAGTATCGCCGTTAAAAAGGTACAATAAATCATGATAAAACCGAGTACCAATACGGCCAGTGAAAGAAAAGGAGCAAACTTTTCAAGCGTAATGAGGATACTTAAGGTGAGAACCACCAGTAAAAACATGTTGCGTTGCTGAGTTTCACGCAACCAGGCCAACGATAAGCGTTTGGGTAAAGAATGGAAAGGAGTATCGAACATAGAGGCAGGGTACTGTGTTTCTTACGAGGAAGGATACGCATCATAGACTGCTTGACGCATGGTACGTAGCGAACGAGGTAAATCGATTTTCAAAATGGTGTTGGTCATCCACTGGGGTATCGGAACATCGGGAACGACCCGTAACTGATACGTGAGCAAGGTGCGTTGTTCATCAATGGCTTGAAGTTGCGACCCCCCTTCTATCGATTTAAAGCTACCCGAAATCCGAGAGAAGCTTGTTCCTTTGTTTGGGTAAAATGTTACCAAATTGACATAACTAAAGGGGAGGTTTCGCATGTGATAAGCGACTTGCTCTTGATGGCTACCGATGCGTTTAATGACCTTGACTTTTTTAAAAGCGGTATCGTTCGCCAACGAGGCTTCGGTATTGCGAATGGTGGCATATACTTGAGCAAGGGGGCGGTTGATAAGCATCTTGACCTGCACCCCTTGTTGATGTTTGTTGATGCTGGAGGTTAAGGTTTCTACCAGAACCTCGCCTTTGCTTAGGCGGGCATCCAAGGCCCATGTTGGCAGAGCGGTCAGCATCAAGAGA
>JBJTUB010000338.1:0-15529 GCA_046080465.1 Vampirovibrionales bacterium
GCCTGAATTGCGTCGCTCTGAAGGCCAAAGTGGGGTCAAGGGGGAGCATTCGCTCTTGCATGAACAGAACTTGCGTAAGAGGCTTAGGCTGTTGGACATTCATCGCATGGGCGGAAGCACTAAAGAAACCGAGCTTTACAAAGCATAACAGCTCCTGTGTAGAAAATTGCCATGCTTTGCTCGTAATGACACAGGGGGTTAAGCTTTCATGCTTTTGCCCTGAAATTTTGCAAGCCTTGCTTGTAAAACGAGCCTGCTTATGCTACAAATAAACATGCCTTTGTTTTTCTGTTTTTCACGCTTTCAAGCACGTATAGGAAACGACCATCACCATGAGCGACATCGTGACCCCTCAGCTTCCAGCCATTCAATTTAATACCGTCTCTAAAAATTACAACATGGTAAATGCCTTAATTAAAGCCGATTTTGCTATTTATCCAGGCGAGTTTGTTTTTTTGGTAGGGCCCAGTGGCGCTGGTAAATCAACGGTGCTGAAGTTAATTTATCGTGAGGAAATAGCCACCGAAGGCGTTGTAACGATTAACGGCATTGATTTAGCCACCCTTAAAGAGAATCAGGTGCCTTTGTTGCGTCGAGGCCTTGGCATTGTGTTTCAAGATTTTAAGTTGCTTGAAGGTCAAACCACTTTTGATAATGTGGCCTATGTGTTGCGAGCCTTAGGAACCCCCGCCGATGAGGTTCGCCGTCGGGTTATTGGGGCTTTAAAAGTAGTGGGCTTGGTGGATAAAATTGACTCTCTGCCTAGTGAACTTTCGGGGGGCGAGCAACAGCGAGTTGGGGTGGCTCGGGCGATTGTCAATGGTCCTGCCATTGTGATTGCCGATGAACCAACAGGCAACTTAGATCCTCAAAGCACACTGGATATCATGAATCTGTTGTTGCAAACTAATGCTCGTGGAACCACGGTGTTGGTTTCAACGCACAACTTAACGATGGTAGAAGCCTTACGCAAACGTGTGATTGCTATTGAAGAAGGGCATGTGGTGGCGGATGGTCTGTATGATCCCGATGCCAGCGAGCCTGCCCCTGCCCCCGTCTAGCGTCTTCCGTCGGCCTTGCGGGAAGCTGCAGTTTAACCGTATCCTTGTACTTTGAAACAGAGATTCTTGATTTATGACTCTTTCGTACACGCTTCAACAACTTTTACACACCCTGTTTCGTGATATTCGCGTTTGTTTTAGAATTATTTTGGAAACCTTGGGTGGCCTGCGTCGTTCGGGCTGGATGAACGTACTGATTACTGTTACCATGGCGTCTATTCTGACTATTTTTGGGTGTTTAACTACCATTATTATGGATAGCCATTACTTTTTAGATACCTTTGGTACCGAGCTAAAAATATCGGTGTACCTTAAAGAAGGGCGTTCTATTGAGGCGACAACGCAACAGATTGAGCGTCTACCTGCGGTGGAGTCGGTGACGCCTGTGCCGAAGGCCGAAGCTTGGAACAAAATTAAAGCCTCTTACAAAGATTTTCCTGATATTAGCAACCCCCTACCTGATACCCTCCACATTCAGGTAGAAAGCACCGCCTTGGCTGGCGAGGTTATTAAAGCCGTTAAATTGATGGAGAACGATATCGAGGCGGTCAACTACCCTTACGCCACGCTTAAAAAAATACAAGATTTTGCTAAAGCCTTGTCTTTGTATGGGTATGTGTTTTTTGTGTTTTTAGGAGTGTTAACCATCTCTATTATTTACAACACTATCTCGTTGTTGATTCAAAACCGAGGTCGAGAAATTGAAATTCTTCGGATGATGGGGGTGAGCAACTGGTATATTCGTTTACCCTTTTTGTTGCAAGGGGCGTTTTACGGTGTGCTTGGAGCCGTGCTGGCTTATATTCCCGTGGTCTCGTTGCAGGTATGGATGACCGAAGCTCTGTCTAATATCATTGCCTTTAAAGCCCAGCCTAGCTTTTTAAACTTAGTGTTTATCGCTATGTTGTTGCTTGGGGTACTGGTTTCCTGCAGTGGTACTGTGCGTTCTATGCGGAAATATTTGCTCGTTTAAAATGGTTGAGGTTGGTATTTCCCTTATCCTAGCCTCTTGTAGAGGCCTCTATAATCGACTTATAGTTAAATCCTTATTTTTCCGTACACTTCTAAGTTCCTTGCCTTGTGTCACCTGCGGTGACGTAGAGAGGCCGTTCCTCCCTCTCTACAACTCTCCCCCCTATAAATACTCCATTTTTTAGCTTTTTACGCTTTTAGCGTTCGGTGTTTCATTGCGAGGGCGAACGCCCCTTTCGCAGAGGTTTCTATAGAAGACTCCTCGTCTAGCCTACATCTACCGAGCAGAGGAAGAGGGCGGATGAAAGCGTGACACAGGCGACTCTAGCCGCACCATGTACTGAGCCTCTACTTGGTAACGGTGGGTCCCCTGATCTAAACCATGGGTTGCCGTTAGGATAAGCAACTGCCTGTTACCTAGGTTATGTACCCACAACGGCCCCACCCGTGTTTTGGGCTTTAAATCGTCGTAAAAATTGCCTTGATACATAACCCCTAACGAGTTGGTGGGGTTCACCCGATACCCCAAAAGGCTTAGTGGCCGTAGGGTCAAGTGACGTTCGTGTTTGTAATCGTTATACAGTAGCGGAATCAGCGTCATGCCCCACACGTTGTGCGGTAGCTGATAATTCATTTGAGTCATTAACTGGGGCTTATCTTTGGCATCGCCAATGTTGGTGCTGCCTGCCGCCAAGTGTACCCCCGCCCCCACACCGATGTTAAACTTACCAGGGGTTTTGTTCAACATATACTTACCCCCAACAAACACGTTGTGTAGACCACTTTCTGCTTGGGGCTTTAGGCTCAGTTCAAACGAATCGACCGTGACGACGGCCTCTAAACGATCCGTCACCCCATAGCGAACCGTTGTGCTGGGCAAGTAAATACGTGATTGATCTCGGCCACCCGTTCCCATGCCTGTGCGGGTTTGTAGTTGTACACTGCCTTGCGGAATCCATAAGAGACTAATTTTCTCTAGCGGATCCTTGCAAAGGCCTTGGCTTGTGCCGCTGGGCTGACACAGAGCGGGATGCTCGTGGCTAGGGCGATGCGGAAAATGAGGGTAGTGAAACACATGCGGCTGTCCAATAGGTTGGTGCGGGGGCGTGTAGGCCAACGCATCTAGGGGAGGGGAGGGTTCAGGCGGAAGGCGAAGTTCAGGCAGAGAAGCCTCTTCTGCCCAAGCACATCCTACAAGAAGTGATAGGCTGGTTGCCATGGTAACAATCAGCGTGCCTAAAGGGTGCCTATAACGAGACGAAAAAAAGAGCGTGTTCATAACGGTAAGGTGTCACTTTTGAGTATCATGTTGATATTAAACAAACTAATAACAGCATAACATTAAGTAACAAACGCTTGTTATGTGTTTACGCAACCAACGCTCGGTGCCTTATGGCACAAGCCGAACGGCTTTCATTGCACGCCCGAACGGGCTACCATTGGCAACAGGCGTGATTATCGTGATTCGTCAATGCTTCGGGGGTGGGGGCAAGGTGAGTGCTGGGGGCTTCAATCGGCCATTGCTCTACTTCTGCTAGCACAGGGGCGAACAAGGCACTGCTCAAATAACGTTCTCCTACCGAACATTGAAACGTGGCAAAGCGTTTGTTGGCGTACTCTGGGCGTTGAGCCAAGGCCAAGCAAGCGGCCACGTTTGCTCCTGAGGATATCCCCGAGAACAGCCCCTCTTCTAACGCTAAACGCCGACTGGTGGCCATGGCTTCATCGGTAGGTATGGCAATCACCTCATCAATCAAGCTTGTCTCTAAAATCGAGGGGATAAACCCCGTGCCAATGCCTTGAATCCCATGCACGCCCCCCGCACAGCCACTTAGTACGGCACTTTCTGCAGGTTCTACGGCTACCACTTTGATGTTGGGGTTGCGTTCTTTTAAAAACTTGGCGACCCCTGTTAGAGTTCCGCCTGTACCCACGGCGGCCACCAGTACATCGATATTGCCTTGGGTTTGTTGCCACAATTCAGGAGCCGTTTGTTTGTAATGAATTTCCACGTTGGCGGGGTTGCCAAATTGATCCAGTAGGTAGCCACCCTCTAGGGTATTTACCAACTCTTCGGCTTTTTGACACGCTCCCGCCATGCCAAGGTGGGCAGGGGTCAGCACCAAATTTGCCCCAAAGCTACGCACCACCACACGGCGTTCTAGGCTACAACTTTCGGGCATGACAATGGTAAGTTTGTAGCCTTTAATGGCACACACCATGGCTAAGGCAATACCACTGTTACCGCTGGTGGGTTCAATCAACAGGCTGCGGCTGGGGTGAATCTTGCCCTTGGCTTCGGCATCCTCTACTAAAAACAAACCGACCCTATCTTTAATACTGCCACCTGGGTTGCGGCTTTCCAGCTTCAGGGCCAAGCTCCCTGTTGCAGGGCGAACCTTATTTAGGTAAACCAGCGGGGTGTTACCAATGGCGGCCAATGCGTTATTAACAACAGGGGGGCAAAGCGATTGAGGCATCATGAGTATAGGGCTTCCTTAAAACTTATTGACAACAGTGACGCTGAACGTGCAACATCTCAACGGCGGTTAGCACCGCCTCACTACCCTTGTTACCCATTTTAGAACCCGCACGTTCCAAGGCTTGCTCTAAACTATGCGTGGTAAGTACGCCAAACACCACGGGCTTGCCTGTGGTCAAGGCCACATTTTGTAGCCCACTGGCCACCATCGAACACACATAATCGTAGTGGCTCGTTCCGCCTTCAATTACCGTGCCTAAAGCCACCACGGCATCGTGCGTTTTAGCTAACCATTGAGCCGTGACGGGCATTTCCACCGCACCTGGTACCCACACCACGGTCACTTGGTCAGCCGTGGCACCTAAGCGTTCTAAGGTGGCCAAGGCTCCTTCTAGCAAGGCTTTATTAACCAGCTCGTTAAACCGCCCCACCACCAAGGCTATCTTGGCAGAGGCTGGTAGGGTAAACGGAGATTCAAAAGGGGTGAGTTGTTGAAGCAGTGACATCATGGTAAGAATCTTTCAAAAAAGAGGGATGGAAACATCTTCTTTACGATACATCATCTATAATAGGAATACAAGCATCGTCGTTGGTTGCTTTGAAAACACGTTATGTGGATGGTTGCTAGCTTTGTGTTTTTCAACTATGATTCTTATCATAGAGTTATTGTTATTTTAATTGCTTATGACCTGCTTTACCTTAGTTATTTAGTTATTTTGTACCCTGTCACCAAAGAAACGTCTGATGGAGACCCCACAATGATGATGAGCTTGGATACCCAAGAATCCCGCTACCAACTGGCCAAAACCCACTACGAAAGCCTTGAAGGCAAACTCACCTTGGCTCGTAAGGTGCTAGGCCGTACCGCCTTAACCACCGCCGAAAAGATTTTGTTCTCGCACTTGGATGCTAGCTTTGCCCCTACCTCTATTGAACGTGGCGTGACCATGCTTCCCTTGCGTCCTGACCGTGTGGCCATGCAAGATGCCACCGCTCAAATGGCCATTCTTCAGTTTATGCAAGCGGGGCGCCCCACCGTGGCCGTGCCTTCTACGATTCATTGCGATCACCTCATTCGCTCTAAGGTAGGGGTGGAGGCCGATATGCACGCCGCCAACAACGAAAACGCCGAAGTGTACGAGTTCATGCGTTCAGCTGGTGCCAAGTACGGCATGGGCTTCTGGGGGCCAGGCTCGGGGATTATCCACCAAGTGGTGCTTGAAAAATACGCTTTCCCTGGTGGTATGATGGTCGGTACGGATAGCCACACCCCTAACGCTGGGGGCTTGGGTATGGTGGCCATCGGTGTCGGTGGTGCCGATGCGGCCGATGTCATGGCTGGCTTGGTGTGGGAAGTGCGTACCCCGAAGCTCGTGGGTGTGCATCTTAAAGGTAAACTTTCAGGCTGGACGACACCGAAAGATGTGATTCTGAAGGTGTTGGAATTGATGACCACCAAAGGTGGCACGAACAAGATTGTTGAATACTTTGGTGAAGGTGCCGAGGCGATGTCTTGCACGGGCAAAGGAACCATCACGAACATGGGTGCGGAACTTGGAGCGACCACCTCTCTGTTTGGGTTTGATGCTAGCATGATCCGTTACTTGCGTGCTACCGAACGCACCGATATTGCCGAACTCTGCGAAGCCCACGCCCATAACCTACGGGGCGATGCCGATGTGTACGCCAACCCTAGCCAGTACTTTGATGAAGTGATTGAAATCGACCTTAACGCGTTGGAGCCTTACTTAGTCGGTCCCCATTCGCCCGACCGTGCCAGAGCCATTTCCACCTTCGCCCAAGAAGTGGTAGAGAACAACTGGCCCACTCAGTTTTCTGCTTGCTTAATTGGTAGCTGCACCAACAGTAGCTATGAAGATTTAGAGCGGTGTGCTAACATTGCTCGTCAAGCCTTGGCAGCGGGGCTGAAACCTAAAGTGAAATTGTTCATCTCGCCAGGGTCTACCCAAGTGTATGAAACCATTAAAGCCAACGGTCAGCTGGAAACCTTTGAGAAACTGGGTATTATTGTATTGGCCAACGCCTGCGGCCCTTGCATTGGCAACTGGGATAGAAGCGACATGCCTGAAGGCGTGGAAAATGCCATTATCACCAGCTTTAACCGTAACTTCCCCAAGCGGAACGATGGCAACAGCGGAACGCTTTCCTTTATTGGTAGCCCAGATTTAGTGATGCTCTACGCTTTTGCGGGTAGCACCACCTTCAACCCCTTGACCGATACCATTGACGGTATCAAGCTTGAGGCTCCTACCGCCCCCGATGTACCTGCCAACGGCTTCAACATCACTTGGGAAGGCTTCGATGTTCCCCCCGCCGAACGTGCTGGGTTGCAAGTGAACGTGTCGCCCACCAGCCATCGTTTGGAAATCTTAGAACCCTTTAAAGCATGGGATGGTGCCGATTTTACCAACGTGCCTGTGTTGATTAAAACCCAAGGCCAAACCACGACCGACCACATTTCGCCCGCTGGCCGTTATTGGTTGCCCTTGCGTGGCCACCTTTCGGGGATTAGCCACAACATGCTACTCACCGCCGTGGATGCCAGCACAGGTAAACCTGCGGAACCTATCAACATGACGGTTTGCGGTATGGAACGCCCTGCCTCCTTCTGGGCCTTAGAAGCCAAGACGTTGAAAGAAGCAGGCAATGGTAGCATTATTGTCGGTGATGAAAACTACGGCGAAGGCTCTAGTCGTGAACACGCTGCGATGTCTCCCCGTTTGTTGGGTGTGAAAGCCGTTATTACTCGTAGCTTTGCTCGTATTCACGAAACCAACTTGAAGAAGCAAGGCGTGTTAGCCTTTACCTTTGCCAATAAAGCCGATTACGATTTAATTAGCAAGGGCGATGGCATCAGTTTGCACGGCTTGGCGAACTTGGCTCCTGCTCAATGCGTGCAAGCTACCGTGCATAAAGCCGATGGCAGTACCGTCAGCATTCAGTTAAACCATAGCTTTACGGCCGAGCAGATTACTTGGTTTAAAGCGGGTTCGGCTCTGAATGCGGCCAATGCACCTGTTGCCGTAGGCTAGGTAGTTACACTTTTTCCGTAACTTCTAATATAAGATTTCTCCCTCATGCGTCATCATAGTACGGTGGGGGAGTTTTTTACTGGCTAGTACTTGCCATTTCCGTGTGTTTTAGTCATACTAATAAAGTAATGGAAGAGGGCCGGGTGGTTAGGGAGCGGTCTTGAAAACCGTCGCCCGCAAGGGTTGCAGGTTCGAATCCTGTCTCTTCCGTTTTTAACATTCTTCTAAACTTCTTTAATCATAAACCATCCCCCTCTTGATAAGCATTCAAGAGGGGGATGGTTGTTAAGGGCTAAGCTTTCTAGTTGCGTTTCTGTTTGGGTGAATCCTTCTCTACTGGCAAGGCTGAGGTATCTACCAAACGAATACTGGTCACGCCATCGCCTTGTTTAATGCGGGGCAACACCTCTAACCCCTGAATAACTCTGCCAAACACGGCGTACTTACCATCTAAAAACGTGGCTGGTGCCAAGGTAATGTAAAACTGGCTACTGGCACTGTTAGGGTTTTCGCTACGAGCCATCGCCAACACACCTGCGGCGTTATGGCTCAACTTGTTTTGCACTTCTAAGGGGATGGTTTTACCACTACCGCCCATGCCTGTATTGGTGGGGTCGCCTGTTTGAATCACAAACCCAGGTACCACACGATGCCACACCATGCCTTGATCGTAAAACTCTTTTTTAACCAACCCTTTAAAGTTAGCCACCGTGGTGGGGGCTTCGGGGGCAAAAAACTCAACCACAATGTTCCCCTTGGTGGTTTGAATCAACGCACCACTCCCCTCTTGTGCCAAGGCCACTAGGGGCATCGCAACAAGAGCCAACAGTAACAAGAATACAGCATAAAAACGTTTCAACATTGGGGGGAAACTCCTTACTTAACGATACGATTCATCCACATCAACAGGCGTTGTGGCTTCTATCAAGGGCTTTTTTAATTCAAGTTCTACTAATAATTCCAAATCATCGGGCTTGCCATTGAGTTTAAATTGCTCATGAAAGCGAGCCGTGACGCTGAGTAACGAGCTACGCCCTTGACGCTTTTTATGCACCAGCTCGTGCTTTAACAGCTCTTGCACGTGATCATAGGCCGTGCTGCCTCGTAAATCAATCAGCGTGCTTTGCAACAGCGGCCCTCGAATAGCAATCACGCTTAGGGTACGCACCGTGGCCGTGCTTAAGTTCATGGGTATCATTTGTTGCGTTAAATAGCCGTATTCTTCACGTACTTGCAGAATGTAGCCTTCTTCGCTATCGCCAATTTCGAGGCTAATATCCGTACGAAAGGCATAATCTTGCACTAAATCCAGCAAGGCATCTTCGGCATCACTATAGCTAACGTTTAACCGTTCGGCTAGCTCGTTAATGTGCATGGGCTTGTTGGTCATAAACAGGACGGCTTCCATCGCCCCTTTAAGCGTACCGCCTTGCGGATGCTGATACGCTGACAAACGAGCATCGGTAGCGTTGGCTTCAACAGAGGCCTCTTTTGTCACAGGAGGCTCGTTAGAGGCTAGCGAAAAATGCGATGGTAAGTTCGCTACCTCAGGATGTAAAGCCGTCCATGCGTCTGCATCGATGGCGTGCAACGCAGGGTTAGCCTCTTGTAGCTCGGTTTCCGAGGCATCTTCAAGCGGAGGCAACCCTAAAGAACAATCATCTGGGGAAGCAGGAGGAAACGGGGAATCAAACACGGCGGGGCTTCCTTTCGCCAACACGTTGCAAGAATTTCTTTGTTTATTGTAGCGTAAAGAACACACGGTGGGAAGTATTGTCGCCGATGTTTTTCTATAGATAAAGCTCTGCAAAAGCCCATTCGGGCGTGCAATGAAGTGTTGAACGTTGGTTGCGTAAACCCCTTTGAAAAAACGGGTTTATAGGGGCGAAGCCCTATAAATACTGGAGGGGGGAGCGTATTGAGAGGTTTTTCACAATGAGGATCTTGCGTAAGAATTGAGATGGTTCCTCCTCGTTGTGGGGGCGAACGCCTCGGCCTCTCAACGTTACCCGTTAGGGCAACTTATCGCCAAGAAGTAAGAAAGAAGCGGTTTAAAACTATTTACAAACAGCTTCTATTTTACTTTACCATAACCCGATACGGGTTCTTTGTGTTTTATCACGCCGAAGCCACGATAAAGGGCATTGTAACGAAAATATCACATAAAAGACTAGAGCCTAACGCTGAGTGTAGCAAACGGATAAAGCCACCATGGCGGCGGTTTCGGCTTTTAGTACGGCCGCTCCCACATGACAACACTGCACGCCAGCCGTTTGAAACAAGCCGACCTCCTCAACCGTCCAGCCCCCCTCAGGGCCGATGAAGAACGCAGGCGTGGCGTTGGCTAGCAAACACTCACGCAGGGCGGGCAACTGGGCGGAACGCTCTACCAACGCCACGGCCTGAATCGGGGAAGGCTCGGCGGGGGTGGGGGTGAGATGCGTGAAGACCGTCGCCACGGCTTCGGCCAAAGGTATCGGATCATGAATGACGGGCAAGGTGGAGCGTTCGCACTGTAGGCTGGCACGCAACACAATCTCTCGCCAACGAGCCAACTTTTTGGTCACATCGCCCACCAAGGGCGTGGTGTGCTGGCTCATCACGGGAATGATGTCCGCAACCCCTAGCTCGGTGGCTTGTTGCAAGAGGGTATCCCACGCTTGTTCTTTCAGTAGGCAAGCAAACAACCGTGGAGCCGTGGCCGATGGTGCAGGCAGGTGGGTAACAGTCTCAATGGTGGCCGTCACCTGTTTGTGATCCACCTCGCTTAGCATCACCTCATACACGCAACGGTGGGTAAAACACACCGCCTGTAAGGGCATACCCACTTTTACACGCAACACCGTGCGTAGCTGATGCAAACTTTCTTGGGTGTGCCAGTGCAACGTCTCCCCTACCTGCTTAGGCTGTGCTTCCTCGGTGGGGGGGGGCTCTTCTACCGCCAAACGGCGTACTTGTTTTACTAAAGCCATGACATCAACACCTTAATTGCATGGGCGAATGCCCTTATTCTTTTAAGCCACCTTCGCCAATCGAAGCCATTAACTGTTGTTGTGTCATTAAAAACAGCACCAACAACGGCAACACACTTAACACACAGCCTGCCATCATCACTGGCCAATCCAAGCCATCACGGTAGCTTTCTTTTAAAGTGGTCAGCCACAAGGGCAGGGTAAGCAGGCTTTTTTGTTGCAACACCAACAACGGCCACAACAAACTATTCCAGCTGGCCACAAAGCCAAACACCCATAGGGTTAGGGTCACGGGTTGCGTCATAGGGAAGGCCACATGCCAGTAACGCTGCACAAACGAGGCTCCTTCCAGCGTGGCGGCATCGCCATAGCTGGCGGGTTGTTGCTTAAACCATTGCCAATACACCAACACGGCAAAGGGGCTTAACACGGCGGGCAACAACACCCCCCACGCATGGTTTAAGCCCCCTAGCTGCTGTACGGTGTAAAACAAACTAACCAAGTTGGTTTGGAGGGGCAGTACCAAGGCCATACTCAACAAAGGTAACGTAACCTTGACGCATCGTTGTTGCCACGGCTCTGTAGAAGACGCTTGAGCCAGTGCATACCCCCCCATCGAGGCAACCAGCACTTGAGCCGTAGCACTAATCAAGGCCAACGCCAAACTATTGAACAGGGCGATACCGGCATCGGCTTGCTGAAAAAGAAGAGCAAAAGCTCCGCCTGCGTGGGTGTGGGTGGTGGCATACAGGGGCGTTTGTAGTGCCGTCCAGAGCATCACAACAAACGGCAATAATAATATGAACGTGCTGGCCACCAACACCGCTTGAACATATCGCAATGGCCTATCACAATAAAACATAATGAACACGACCTTTCACCACCCCTCGAAAAGTTTTTTGAAATTTAAGAGGTTTCTGGATTTATAAGCCAAGAAGCAATCGTTTTAGCAATCGGTAGCCCCGTTTCTTCTTCAATCCAAACCCACTGGCCATTGGGATTCACTTCAAGAAAGTAACTATCTCCATCCGATACTACAATTAAATCTTGGCAGATTCAAGAAATAAGTGACGCAGGAGGGTAGAGTTTTTTAAATGAGGGGGCAACGGGGGCGTTAGCCCCCGTTAATAAACCTAGGGGGGAGCCTTTGAGAGGTTTTCACAATGAGGATCTTGCGTAAGAATTGAGATGGTTCCTCCTCACTGTGGGGGCGAATGCCCCGGCCTCTCAAAGTCGTTTGAAAGACGACACAAAACGAGTTATTTTAGATCTTTTAAGGCCAAGCTTAAACGTTCTTCCACCACTTGCCAATCAAGGGTGTTCCAAAAAGCCGTTAAATAATCGGCTCGTTTCGTTCCGTGGTCAATCATGTAGGCGTGTTCGTACACATCCAACACCAGTAAGGGGTGCACCCCCATGGGGGTGCCTTGGTTGTGGGCGTCTAAGCCATAAAAGCTTAAGTGTTTGGTATCCACTTGCAAGCCCAAAATCACCCAGCCACGCATGGCTTTACCTGCTTCTAGCAACGCTGTTTTAAACGCTTCCATACTGCCAAAATGCTTTTCTAACATTTTTTTGAAGGCAGGGCTGGGGGTTCGTTGGCTACCGCCCAAGTTGCCAAAATACGCCTCGTGCAGCAGAACGCCATTTAACGCAAAGCTTTGTTCTACCAACAACTCTCGGTAGGGATGATAGGTAATGTTCGCCCCTTCCATCTCTTTAGAAGAAAGTCGCTGTAGAGCCTCGGTAATGTGCTGATGTTTGGCGATGTAGCCTTTGTATAAACCTTCGTGTTGTTGCAACTGCTTTAGGCTGATACCTTCCACAGTGGCAAAGCGTTCGGCAAACGGTTGAGGGCTAAACGGACGACTGGCCAAACGGTTCCCCGTTATGGTTTCGCCTACTTTTAGCTGACACCGCTCTATTTTCTCTTGCCCTGCAGGCAGGGGCGAGGGTGGGGTTGCTTCGGTGGCAGTCAAGGCCATGTTGGCACGTTCACGCCAAGCAAACGCAGGCAAATTGCTACTAAGCAAGCCTGTTAACGCCGTTGCCAACCCTACTGAGGCGAGCTTTAAAAACGACCGACGATCTAAGCTCTGACGCTCGGCCTCGACGGCGGCCAGTACGCTGCTTTCTTCGGGTGCTAGCGGTTCATTGTGTGTGTTAGGAGCCAGAGGCGTCGTCATTAAGGGGATTCCTTTATTGATACCTGAAAGGTTATAAAAAATATTGATTCTATTATAACCTATATTCTTCATTTAGGTGTTTCTACTGGTTTTTGTACAGGACAAAAGCATGAAAGCCTAAACCCTATGTCATTGCAAGCAAAACGTGGCAATCTTCTACACAGAAGCGACTATACCGCTACAAGGAGCCAGTTTTTTTGTGCTTTCACCTCTAGTTGGCGGGTGCCAAGCGGGGACTCTTGCACGAGAGTCCCCCGTTGGGCGTTCTCCCCTGCGTGCAAGGGGCGTTGCCCCTTGACCCCACTTTGGCCTTCAGAGCTACGCAATTCAGGCCAAAGAATCACACTCTACAGCTCAAACACACGCCAAGTCAAATCCTTTCATGTTTTTGCCCTGGTTTTTGTAAAAGATTCTTAAATTATAGTGAACACCTATAAAATTGCTTGCTTTTTAGCCCTACCTCCGTTACACTGACTATTAAATTATTCTTTAGGTGCTTTATAGTTAAAATCTTATTTTTCCGTACGTTTTTAAAATGCTAGCTCACCGAGACCTTCCCAAATGGGGGGCAGCGGGGACGTTAGCCCCCGTTAATAAACCTAGGGGGGAGCCTTTGAGAGGTTTTTCACAATGAGGATCTTGCGTAAGAATTGAGATTGTTTCTCCTCACTGTGGGGGCGAATGCCCCGGCCTCTCAAGATTGCCCGTAGGGCAATGCAAAGCTACAAACTTAGGATTGTGCGAAAATAGTGGCATTTTACTGTAAGTATCTCTATCTGCCGAATCTCTTTAACCACCCCATGCTTGCTTTTTCCCAACACCCTACCCCCTCTTCTTCCTCTTTGCCATCGCCTCATCAGCCCTTAAATCAACATCGGCTGTATCAACGCACCTTGCTTTCCGCCGAAGAGGTTGCCACGTTTCACTTGGATAATTTTTGGACCTTTGTCGGAGTTGATATTGCCCCCAACGCCAGCCTAGAGACAGGCTTGGTGATGATTGATAACGAACTCACCATTACCCGCATGGACAAGCTGTACACTAACGCGGCCATTCAACAAACCCTGACTCAAATTGCGGGGCAAGCCAACGTGATGGTCGTCTTGGATATGCCTAAAAACCTGAGTGTGCCAGGGCGGTTTCGGCAAGAAGAACTCAAGTATCACGGCTTGCGTTTGCACGAGGCAGGCTACGATCGCCAAGCCATGAGTCGGTTTAACAGGCGTGCTAGGCAGTTTTACACCCAGCTAGAAGAGCAAGGCTTGTTCCCTGTATTGGGGTTTGCCTCGAAGCTGAAAATGAACCTCGGGTTTACTTCGGCCTTTAAAGCTCGTAGCCCGCAGGGGTGCCGAAACCTGCAAAGCTTTGTGAGCGACGTGCTTCAGCTTAAAAACATGCCGATTAATCTCATTCCTTCCAGTGTGTTGGATGCCATGGTGTTAGCGTATGCGGGATGGGTATTGAGCCACGGCGATTACGGCGTGGATGCCATGCTGTATCACGATGCCGAGGGGTATCGGGTGTTGGATGTGAAACATTTACTAGAGCTGGAGTTTAGCCCTGTTCGGCCTGATTGGGTACCCTGCTAAGTTGTGACTGTCTGTTTATTTATCTCTGTCTTCTTCTTTTTATTCACAATGTCTCTCGCACGAGTTGTCTTGAAAGAGTACGGTTATGTTTTTTTATACTTTGGGGTTTGTGTTTTCTTGTTTTGTGAGCCTACTATTTTTAGGAGCCATGCCTGCGTTGGCTACAGAAACGCCGACAACGGTGCCACCGTTTAAGCTGTTTCCCACACTTTCTCAGCTTAAAACCTCGACTCCTCAAGCCTACTGTGCCCCCACCTCACTAACGATGGGGGTGTTAAGTTTAGAAGAACAGCAACAGCTCCACCAGCAAGCCTATCCGCTTATTGAACAACTCGCCCACACCTATCTACACATGGATAGGCAGGAAGGGACCACCGCCGCCAACATGCTAAAAGGCACACAAGATTTTTTAAAAGCCCAGTACCCCACGCAACCCTTTGAGGTGCAGTACCAAGGCATTCACTGGGTTGAAAACCAAGTAACACGCGTACCGTGCTTAAAATTGTTGCTTGTGCAACCAGCCAACCAGTTCACCATCGTACATGTAGGGTGGTATGCCATGGTGCCTAGCCGAAAACAATTCAATCGTTTGGGCGGGCATTACGTGTTACTGAACCATACCAGCCGAGTGAACAAGCACTTTTACATGCTTCGCTTTAACGATCCTCTGCAAAGTGAGGAGCAGCAAGAACAAGCCGAATATAATCACTTGGTACCCTTAAAAACTATTTTAAAAGATAGCAAACAGTGGGTTCTTAAAGATACGAATGAGTTTATTGATACCCGCATTTCCCTAGAAACCTTGTGGGTGTTTGACCCCATGCCTTCTAAAAGCACCAGTATTCTCCCGGTATTGGAAGGTGTGCTTACTGTAAAGCGTGTATTACCCGTTTCTCAGCCCACGCCCCCTAACACACCCTCTAACATACAGGGGCGATAAAGGAATGGTAAAAAATTGGTTATCTAGTGAAATGCCACTATTCCCGAACAGTCTTAGTTTTCTCGTTGCGTGTCGTCTTTCAGACGACTTTGAGAGGCCGTTCCTCCCTCTCAAGCTCTCCCCCCTAGGTTTATTGAGAGTGTTAACTAAAGGTTGTTTACAAACGATGTTAGTCCCCTGCCTTAAGTTGCCCTCTGGGCAACGTAGAGAGGCCGTTCCTCCCTCTCTACAACTCTCCCCCCTAAGTTATTCTAGGGGCTTCGACCCTAGATAC
>JBJTUB010000339.1:0-3606 GCA_046080465.1 Vampirovibrionales bacterium
GGGTGGCGAATGCCTCGTTTATAACGAGGATCTTGGATCGTATCGAGATGCTGAAAAAGAGTCATGTTTCGGAGGATCGTCTACATAACGGAAACAGTCTTCATTGAACCACAAACACAGGTAGACTTTTAGGGTCTCCTGGCGAACAAGAGACCGACTCTTGACAAGCAAGATTAGGCTCAACGGTAGTTAACAACGACGGGTGTGTCACGAATCAATCACAAATAAAAACAAAAAGGTATCTAAAATAGAAATCTGAAAAGGACTTATGCTCAGTATACGCTACCGCCTTGTGTGGAATGCCGACTTCTGTAGTGAAATACACCTTGTGATGGAGGCTAGCCATTAAGCAAATCGTTCATACTAACACAAGAGCTTTCTATAGTCATTTAAAGAGAGAAGAGAAGAGAAGAAAACAAAGAGAGAAAGTCAAGAATGATGGGCGTTGGACGTATTGCCACCAGCTACTTGGTGAATCAATCGATTAATTGGCTTCAAAAAAATCAATCTCGCTTAAACAATTTGCAAGAAACCGTCTCGGTGGGCAAACAAATTATTCGCCCAAGCGATAACCCACTGGGGCTAACCCAGTTGTTAAGCGTGACTCGTAACATGAACAACAATGAGCAGTTTATCAAAAACGTTGATGTGGCGGCTGCCGAGTTAACCACCACCGATAGCGTCTTAAACGAAGTGGCTGATTTAATAAACCGAGCCACCGAACTCACCACGCAAGGGTCCACCACCACCACCGGCCCACTTGGGATGCAATCCATTGCCAAAGAAATGGATCTCATGATTGATCAGTTACTACAACTATCCAACTCGAGTTTAGGCGATAAGTTTCTGTTTAGTGGTACCCAAACCGATGTAAAACCCTATACACGTACTGGAGATAATGTCACGTTTTTAGGCACGAATACTGCCACCAACTACCAGCGTCAAGTAACCTTGGCCGATAGCAGCGATGTGGTTATTAACTGGTTAGGAACTCGTATTTTTGGTGATAGTGCCGTTACCACCGCCCCAGGGCCGCCACCTGTCAACACCCAAACAGGTACGGGGCTGTTTAGTACCTTGGTGGATATTAAAAACTTTTTAAATGCAGGCAACGTGACGGGAACCCGTAGCCGACTGGATGTGTTAAAGCAAAACCTAGATAGTTTGCTAACAGTGCAGGCCGAAGTAGGGGCCACGAAAAACCGAGTGGATTTAACACGTGAACGTACCCGCACCCAGCAAGATACCTTAACGCAACACTACGCAGGGCTACAGGATATTGATTTACCCAAGATGCTGACGGATTTAAACTTTCAAGAGCAGGTGCATCAGGCCAGCTTAAGCGTGATGGGGCGAGTGTTGCCGCAAACCCTGATGGATTTTCTACGCTAATTGGGCAAAAGTGTAATGGGCTTGCGAGCTATGGGCGACTCCTCTGCTTCATGGAAGTACAGAATCCCAGAGTCGCCCTGTTGCCACAGCAAGAAGTACATATCCCCGTACGCATCTTTATAAGGGAAATTGCAAATCCCTTTTTGGATATCTCGTAACAACACCCCTTGATCCGCAAAGCGTTGCACCCATTTTTCAACACTGCTTTCAAACGCATGAATTTTGCCTTCCAGTAACTGTTCAAGCTCGGTTTCACGGGGGCTTCGTTCGGCGTACTCAATGGCATACATGCGTTTGTGGAGTACAATGGTATCGTATAAATTGTTTAATTCTGTTTGAGCCACCCGCAAAGTTTCTTGAATCCAACTCAGTTGGGCGGTGGCTTCTTCTAGGGTGAATAAACGTTGTAGTTCGACTCGTTTTTTTTTCATACATGAAGACTTCTAAACTAATCTTATTGCGTACGCTTATCAAGCGAACGTGACGGCGGCCTGTGCATCGATTGTCGTGTTGGAGAGGGTGGCCTCACCCGTGTAATGGCCTAATAAACTAAAGGAGTGTGCTTCGACAATCGGCACATGAATCACTTTGCCAATCAAGGAATCAAAGGGCAGGGGGGTATCAAAGTTCACCACCCGATTATCCCGAGTGCGTCCCATCAGGCGGTTGGGGTTCTTGCGTGATGGACCTTCTACCAAGATTTCAGGAGCCGTGCCTTCGAGTTTCATGTTCGAGGCCAAGCCCTGCTTGCCAATCACGTCGTTGAGAATACGAAGCCGTTCGGCTTTTTCTTCATCACTCACCCGCTGTTCGTCGTAGCGTTCTTCCCAAATGGCGGCGGGGGTTTGCTTCCGTGCGGAATAAGCGGCGGTGTTGGCCAAGTAAAACCCTGCCCGCCCTACGGAATACACACTATTCATAAATTGCTCGTGGGTTTCCCCAGGAAAGCCCACAATATAATCGCCAGAAATAGCTACCTTCGGAATCCGCTCGTAGATTTTATCCGTCAGCTCGTAAAAGGCCTCGGCAGTGTAGCCCCGACGCATCCGTCGTAGAACCTCGGTATCGCCGCTTTGCATGGGGATATGCAGGTATTCCATCACCTTGGGTAGGGTGGCAATGGCATCAATAATGCGGTCGCTCATATCCAACGGGTGCGAGGTCATGAAGCGAATCCGCTCGATGCCCTCAATGGCATTCATGGCTTCAAACAAATCGGCTAAATCGTATTGGCGATCATTAAAATCTTTGCCATACGCATCCACGGTTTGCCCTAGTAAGGTAATTTCTTTAATGCCTTGCTCGGCTAAACGCTCAACCTCTGCAATAATGGATTCAGGCTTACGGCTAATTTGTCGGCCACGGGTGTAGGGAACCACGCAGTAGGTGCAAAAATAGTCGCAACCTTCAATAATGCTCACCCACGCCGTAACGCTGCTTTGACGAATTTGAGTGACGTTATCAAAGTAATCAAAGGTCGATTTTTCTTTCTGCTTGTCAACGGCAATCACTTGCTGTTCGCCGTCATCAAAGGCACGACGCACCAGCGAGGGCAGGCTATGAATATTTTGCGTACCAAACACAATATCAATAAAGGGAGCTTTCTCGAACACGCCCTCTTTGGTTTGTTGGGCGACGCAACCCGCCATCGCTAGCTTGATGTGCGGACGAGCGTGCTTGAGCTTGGCCCAAGGATTCATGGCTTTGTAGGCGTTTTTTTCGGCATTTTCTCGTATTTGGCAAGTGTTGAGAATAAGTAAATCGGCGTTATCGGGCGTGGGGGTGGGTTGGAAACCTTCACGAGCCAAGAGGCCGAGCATTAATTCGCTGTCGGCTAGGTTCATTTGACACCCGAGGGTTTGGATATACACGTATTTGGCTTGAGTTTCAGTTGAGGAAGGAGAAGGGGCAGTGACCAGCATGGGGTGAGCATCTTTCTACTAAGTGATTATTTGAATTGGCTTGCAAATATAGTCGAAACGTCTCAGCTTGGTGGTAAGTTGCCCTTTGGGCAACGTTGAGAGGCTGGGGCGTTCGCCCCCACAGTGAGGAGGGACAACCTCAATTCTTACGCAAGATCCTCATTGTGAGAAACCTTTCAATACGCTCCCCCCTGAGCTATTCTAGGGGCTTCGCCCCTAGATACCCCAATGTTGGACGTACCTCAACCTAAAACTGTTTTACTATAATGATTTTAATAAGTTGATACAAAGT
>JBJTUB010000340.1:0-5123 GCA_046080465.1 Vampirovibrionales bacterium
GTCTTTCTTTCAACGAATTTTGCCTCTAAATCAGCAAGCCTCTTACAATGATATAGAAAAGACTGTACTCTGTTCTATTAAATCTCATGATAGAAGAAATATTGCTATAGAGAAAGCAAGTGAGCAGTTTTCTTTTTTGAGAAGAACTCGTGATGAGTTAGAGTATTTATCAAGATGTACTGATGATGCTTATGAGATAAACTTTGATCAAAATCCGTTATTAGATGGAGATATTTCTAACTTGGTTATGGAGTATACAAATAATCTAAAGGAGTGCTTTCATAAGCAGCAACCTGAATTTTCTCAAGATCAGATAAAACAAATGGTTTTCAATGCAAGAAAGAATTTTTTAGAGACATTGCGAGTACTCAGAAAGAATCTGGGGACTCATGATATTTTAGACTCAGGTAGTGGTTTTTCTTTATATGATTTGATAAGTGAGCGTGGGGTAATTGTACAACGTGGAGAAAGACCGAATAGTATTTATCTCAGACGATCTACTGATTACGTTGATACTCTTTTTAAAAAATATCCTGCAGGGAAGGCGACAACGCACGATGCCTATGCCGTCTTTGATCATTACCTCAACACCTCGTTGCACTTGACTTCCTCTGAGTTGGTAAATTTTGAAGCGGTGATCTCTCAGCCCAAGGTTCGTAAAAAACTGTTACGCACCCTAACCGAACTCTTCCCTCATGAAGGTATTGAAAACATTACCACTATTGACCAAGGACGAAGCCTGAGCTTTGATGTTGCCCAGCACGATGAGCCTGTCCCCCTCAAGCAGATGGGCGATGGCTTTAAAGCGGTGACAACCCTATTGTGTCGGTTGTTTCAACAGCAGGGGCGGGCGTGCTTAATTGATGAGTTTGAGAATGGCATTCACTACAGTTTGATGCCCCAGTTGTTTACGTTGGTGTTTGAGCTAGCCCACGAGCTAGATGTGCAGGTGTTCATCACCACGCATAGCTTGGATTGCATTAAAGCCTACGCCGAGGCGTGGAAGGCCTACAGCGAGAAAACCGCCACCCCCGCCGATACTTTCGCCACCTGCCACCGACTGCAATGGACACACGATCAAAAGCGGTGGGCGAATCGCTATACGCTTGATGAACTTCGAGATGTCTACGATTTAGACGAGGGTGATTCTCATTGGCTGGAGGCTCGTTAAGCTATGATGACTCTTGCTTTATTTGCCGAAGGTGTAAGCGATGTGGGTGTCTTTGCTCACTTTATCGAACGACATACCAACCTACCGACGCCTCTGTTGTATTTCAGCCTTGGCAGTGAAAAACATATGGATCAAGGCAAACATCTTTATTATAAGCAAACAACATACAATACCGAAACAAAAATACTACGAGAGTTTAAATCTGTTAAAACAACGTTTATGCGAATACTGAGTGACCAAAGTATTAAAACGCTGGTGTTTTTGATAGATAAAGACCGTCTTTCTGACTCAGATCTACAAAAACGCATTGATAAACTACAAGCCTTGCTGGATGAAATCAATCAATCGGAGCAAATCGAAAATAGTGTAAATCTTGGTAAAAAGTTTACCTATAAACTTAATGAAAATGTTCATGTGTTTTGGGTGAGGCATCAGTTGGAAGATTTTTTAATGCCAATATCCAAAGATTTTCCAGCAGGTGAATGTATTGATAGTTTTCTTGAGTGTTTACAAAAAACAGATGGGTTACCTACGTATGTTTTGTCAGAGTCTAAAGCTCTCAAAAGAAAATGGTGGTTAAGTGTAATTGCGACTCAGCAAGATACCCATGAGTGGTATCAAAACGCCGAGTTAATGAACGCCTTGATTGATTTTAATGCCCCTGTGTGGAAGGAGCTAAGCACCTTTTTGGAGTCAACGCTTTAGAAAGTATAGTCTTGGCGAGTGGGTGTTTAGGGTCGGTTGTTGGGCGTGGAGATCTTAGGTGTGGAAATGTTAGGCGATTGTAAATACGTTGGCACCAAGGCTTCCCACGGCACCGTGGGCAACTGAAAGCAGGCAGAAGCCAGCTTTAACGCCATTAAGCCCGTCTGTTGCCACGTAAACGCCTCGGTCGTGTTCCACTGGGTGTGCTGCAACTGCGGAAGATGGCTTAGTTGAGGCTCTAGTGCCAGCAAGGTCGGGCTAAGTACGCCGTGCGTTATCCCCACGTTAGGCAAGGCGATCTGGGCGAGCCAAGCCCGTAGATCGTTGAGTGCGACCAAGGCCTCGGCGATGGTTTTACCTTGCCCCGTGCCTGAAAAGTAATGCACCCCCGCAAACACCTTGCCTTGCCGTGCATCTAAAAGCGTGATGGTGCTAAGCGGCATCGGGGTAGGGTTTAAAGCAAGGGGAGTGACATGGGTAGGTAGGTTGTTGTGTAAGTGGTTGTGTAAGTAGGCTTGCAGGGCCCAGCGTTGCAGCGTACTAAGGCCCACCAGTTGAAGCGTCGGGAGCCATTGCCCCAGTAAGCGTGCCACATTCACGGCAACCCGCACCCCTGTAAAACTACCTGGCCCTGTAGTGACAACCAGTGTTTGTAGCTGTTGGGGGTGTTGCCCCACCTGTTGAAGCAGAGCTTGTAGTTGCGGTATCATCAAGGCGGAATGTTGTCGTTGTTGCTGTTGGTTAATAACAACGTGTGGCTCGTTCCAGTAGGTTGTCGGTGGGGGCGTGTTTGAACACGCAAGGGGTTGTTCGGTTAAGGCCAGCACTAAGGCATCACTGGCGGTATCGAGCAATAGGGTATTGTATACGGTAGGCATCGTCACATGACTTTCGCTGTGTTAAAGGTGTATAGTGGGAATGACAGGAAGGAGGCGAAACCCTGTGTATAATCGGTGTGTTTCAGGAGCCTTGGGGTCAGGCTGAATGTGTAGCACCGTCGTGCAATGAGCCAACACACTGGGCAAGGCCTCTGCCCATTCAATAAGGCTAAGGCTGGGGTGGGCTTCCGCCCGTTCGAGCCATTCGCCAAGCCAAGCGTCTTGCACGTTGGCGGGGGTGTCTATCAGGCGGTACACATCCCCGTGATAAAGGGGCAAGGCTTCTTGCGTTCGTGGATGGATAAGATCATAATCGTTCAATAGGTTAAAGGTTGGGCTGGTAATGCGTTGCGGGCAGTGCCATACTTCGCCTAGGGTGTGCGTTAAGGTTGTTTTGCCTGCCCCTACCTCGCCTACTAAAGCAACGATATCCTTTGGATGCCATACCGTCGCCAAGGCTACGCAGAGATGGGGGAGTGCCTCTTGGGGCAAGCACACTTGCCATACTGGAGGCTGAACTGGGGGCTGAATTGGGTGCTGACTTTCGGAGGCTTCTGTGCTAAGACGCAGAGCAATAGCTTGCCACAAGGCCGTGGGCAAGAGGGCTTCTAGGGCAGCCGTAGGATACGGTTGAAGGAGCATCGGATTTAGGGAGGGCATTTTTTAAACTTTTTGCAGGGCTTTCTATCGCACGCAAGGTAAAGGCTTGCATCCATTTAGGTTTATGCTACACTAAACAAGATTGTATATCCAGCCTGTTGTGTTTGCGATATTGTGCAAATGCCCATGCCTATCGTATGTAGCTTGTAGTTAAGGGAGCCTTTCACACCATGATGGCCGTCATTTCCACCAACGATTTTAAAACCGGGATTACGCTTGAAATTGATTCGCAGTTGTTGCAAGTGGTCGAATTTTTGCACGTTAAACCTGGCAAGGGATCGGCCTTTGTTCGTTCTAAATTAAAAAACGTGTTGACCGGTCAAGTGCTGGAAAAAACCTTTCGTGCAGGTGAAAAACTCGATTTAGCCCACCTTGAGAAAAACGATATGAGCTTTTTATACTCTGATGGTGCCGATTTAACGTTTATGGATACCGTCAGCTTCGAGCAAATTAGCATTCCCGCCGATATGCTTGGGGATAAAATCAAATACTTAAAAGAAAACATGAATTGCTTTGTCATGCGTCACAACGATAAAGTGGTGATGGTGGAAGTACCATCGCACGTGGAATTGCGTGTGGTAGAAACGCCTCCTAACGAAAAAGGCAACACGGCTCAAGGGGGCAGTAAGCCCGCAACCTTGGAAAGTGGTGCGGTGGTACAGGTGCCGTTTTTCATCAACAACGATGATGTTATTCGTGTGGATACTCGTGATAACAAATACTTGGATCGTGTAACAAACTAGGCGTGATAAGGAGTTGAAGGGTTCATGGCGACGGTTGCTTTCATCATTGCCCCCGAGCAGTTTAACGATACGGAATTAAATACGCCTCGTGCCTTGTTGCAAGAAGCGGGTCATACAGTGACGGTGTTTAGCACCCAAACAGGTGTGGCTGTGGGTATGCACGGTCATGAGGAATCGGTGACGCAGACGCTAGAATCGCTTGATGTAACGACCTTTGATGCCTTGGTGATTGTGGGTGGCTACGGTTCTGTTCAGCACTTGTGGGAGTGTGAGTCGTTGCATGCGTTGGTGCAGCAAAACGTGCGAGCTCATCGAGTGACGGCCGCTATTTGTGTGTCTCCCATGGTGCTTGCGAAGGCAGGCGTATTGGCAGGCAAGCAGGCCACCATTTGGGAATCGGGGATGCCCGAGAATCGCCCTACGCTGGAAGCAGCAGGGGCGACGGTTTCAGATGGTCCTGTCACGGTGGATGCACTTATGATTACCGCCAACAGCCCTGATTCTTCCGTGGCGTTTGGTCAAGCGTTGGTTCAGGCACTCGCTTAACCGCCCTTATAGTCTTTTAAAAAGTTTCTTTTGCATGTCTATACTTTGTCGCTACGCCCCGTTTGTTCAGTCATGGTGTTTTGTCTACACTCCTTCACAAACGTGTCTAGGCTCCTCGTCTAGCCTATGCCTAAAAAACTTTTTAAAAACTATAAACTTTTTTCACCTTTTTTCTGTCTTGCGTTTTTGTACGCTTATTGCTATTTTAGGATGCTACTTTTATGACCGCCCTTGCTGATGTTCAACAATACGCTACCACCACTACCATGACGATGGCTCAAGCCCTGAATGCGGCGATGATGCAGGCCATGGAAGCCGATAGCCGTGTGGTGATGCTGGGTGAAGATATTGGCAAGACTGGGGGAGTGTTTCGTATTACCGATGGCTTGCAACAACGCTTTGGTGCCGAACGAGTGATGG
>JBJTUB010000341.1:0-602 GCA_046080465.1 Vampirovibrionales bacterium
GGGGTTGTGAGTGTATTCAACCGTCTCATACCGCCCGCACACCGCCGAATCAGTCGCCCGAATCAACAGATTCGTTTAGCTGCCGACTTGCCAGCCACGGTGCATCGCCTTCGAGAACTCTGACTTTTAGGGTCTCCTGATTCAATTTATCCATCCTCTACATCAGCTAGCATCACTAGGGCCGAACGTTGGTTTAATGCAACTAGTGCTGTATGTGCGGTTTCGCATATCGTCTTGAGAGAAAGAACCCCAGCGTTTGATGATTAGCTTTTACTCGACTCCTCCTCCTCCCCCTTTTCCACGCTCAGGAATTCATCCTGAGTGGGAACAGCCAACGTCACGTTCTAGCGACACCAATCCTGTGGGCAACCCAGATTACATTAGAGATGTGACGGTGGACAAAGATAACGCCAGTACCGTAGAAAAAGGCCCGCTTCGTAATTACGAAAGCACACGCAACTACACGCAAAGCCAAGCTCAACTGGGTACGGTGCAATATGTGAAAACAGGCGGTAAGCAAAGTCAGCATAGTATTTTAGCGGATGCCGTCGGGTTTTTAGGGTTGAGTGGCACCGAAGGCACCCAAAACCAAGCCAAGGTGG
>JBJTUB010000342.1:0-5524 GCA_046080465.1 Vampirovibrionales bacterium
ATTTGGAGCGATTTACGTCATTGGATTGCAAGATTTAAACGGCGAGGTAAGGTTGTCTCTCGTTCACTGAAGGATATGGAGCAAGCGATTGCGTTTCATTTTCACAGAGTCAATACTAAAGCTATTTAGTTAATACTCTCAGTTATTCTAGGGGCTTCGCCCCTAGAGTCCCATTTTTTTATCAGTAATTCTACTGATTTTTAACAACTTAACAAGAGTTCTTCTAGGTTTGGATAACTTTTTTCAAAACAGCTTTTAGTTAATACTCTCAGTTATTCTAGGGGCTTCGCCCCTAGATACCCCTGTTTTTATTAGTAAGTCTACTGATTTTTAACAACTTAACAAGCGTTCTTTTAGGTTTAGACGACTTTTTTCAAAACAACTTTTAGTTAACACTCTCAGAAAAAGATTCGGCACGGGTGGGGTGTTTCTCTTGAGACCAATGGGTATACACAAACAACAGCGTCCCTAAGCCATGCAAGCCCATGGCTACCGCAATGCCTAAGCTAAAATTGCCCAAGCTACCAAAGTAACCCATTAACACTTGGCCAATAAGCTGACCCACATCTAAAAAGATAGAGAAGGTGGCCATGGCACTGCCTCGAGTTTCGGCGGGGGTGCGTTCTGTCATCCACGCAATCATGGCGGGCTGAATCACCCCTGCCCCTAAGCCATACACAGCCGTACCTACTAAAAACCACAGAGCCGAAGGAGCTTGCAAAATGCACCCCAGCCCCAAGGTAACCAAGAGCATCCCAGGGATTAAGACACGCCGACGGCCATAGGTATCCACCCACGCCCCCGCCAAGCCACGGGTTAAAATCAAGGTGGCTCCGTATAAGGCGTAAAACCATTGCATCAGCCCCATATCGTAATGACGCTGAAGTGCAATTAACCCCGCAAAGGGAATCAAGCACCCGTAAATTAAGCTATTGGTGGCCATAATGACCCCCGGCAAGTTGGCTTTCCTTTCCCACCACGAGCCACCCCATTGAAACGCAGGTCGTGGGGGCTGAGGCTTAAAGAGAACAGGAATGAGTACCAGTAAGGTTAGCACAGAAAAAACAATGGCCGCCCACACGCCCCAATCGGCATGGTGATGCAAGGCACACTGCCACCCGATGAGTGGGGCGACCCCCATGGCAATTTTTTCGGCGTTGGAATGAATCCCAATCCCTTCGGCTCGACGGCCTTCAGGCACCAATAACGAAGCATAGCTACGAGAAGCCACATAAAACAGTGAAAAACCAACACCTTGAGCTAATCGCACCACGGTATACAGTAGTTGCGTGAGTACAGGGTGCTGATCTAAAGAGGGCAAGGGAAGCACAAAGCCACAGGTGGCCAAGGCAAAAGCCGCTAAGCCAACGCCCATTAATCGTTCGGCACCAAAGGCGTTGGTCAGCTTGCCCGCTAAGGGTCGTAACAACATGGAGCTGATTAAAAACGCCCCGAGGGTTTGAGCAATCGCCCCTTCGTTCATGCCTTGCTCGTGCCAGAGCAGGGGTAACAGGGTGGTTAAAATCAACGAGGCCGAAAAGCCCAAGGTCGAGGCAACACAGGCCAGCCAAAAAGCTTTAGGAAAGGGAGCCTTGCACTGGTTGGGCGGGCAGGGTTTGGCAGGGGTGCAAGCTCCTAAGCCACAGGGGCTGGGCAGAGAGTCCATGGTGGCGGGGGCGTTGGTAGTGGAAGGCGAAGAAGAAAAGATGACAGTCATGGAGGGAGAGTGTTTTCTGAGGAGGTGTGACAGAGGTATGTAAAGGATGTTAAATGCAATTGCGAATAATTCTCAATTAGTATAGCAGTTTAGCAGCACAATATCAATAAGAATTATCAATAAAGGCCAAACGTGGGCAAGCAGGAAGTCGCTCCACCTTGCCTTGGTAACCTGTATCATCGTTTTTCAACCACTCGAAATGACGAAACGTTTGCTGGGTTCTCAAAGACATGTCGGCCAAAGGGGGGATTCTTTTACCCCGTATGTGCTAAGCACGGTGCCAACAATCGAGAACAACCAAGCGTTTCCATCGTCGAGCGATGATCGATGATCATCCATTACTAAAGGCGTTGATAAACGACTCCTTGCTTGCCCACGCTGGGCGAAAGCTCTGCAAAAGGGTTTGTCGAGAGTTCTGAGTTCCTCGTTTCGTGTTGTCTTTCAGACGACTTTGAGAGGCCGGGGCGTTCGCCCCCACAGTGAGGAGGGACAATCTCGATTTTTACGCAAGATCCTCATTGTGAAAAACTTCTCTACAACGCTCCCCCCTGGAGTATTTATAGGGGCTTCGCCCCTATAGACCCATTTTCTCAAAGGGGTTTACGCAATCAGTTTTCAACCCTTCATGGCACAAGCAGAACGGCTTCTTGCCGTTTGACGTTTTACTCCCTCTCCCTTAGGGAGAGGGCTGGGGTGAGGGATGTAAGGGCGATTCATGAATCGCCCCTACATCGGCGTTTCCCTCCTCCTAACCTTCTCCCTAAGGGAGAAGGAATAGAATCTTGTATCTTTTTAAGCTGGTGGGTATTACATCCATGTGCCGTCTGACGCAACAAACACTCATCCCCTCATCGCGGGGGCGAACGCCCTTTTATAAGAGGGCTGTGTCAATCAAACGAACCGTCCCGACTTTGGCGGCTAACAATAAACGGCTACCCTGTTGCAAGGTTTGCTGGGGTTGCCATGTGTTGGGGTCCACAGCTTCAATATAGTGCCATTCGGGGCGAGCCTGTAGAGACGCTGGAAGACAGGGATACACCTCGTTGAGCAGTACCTCCTGAGCCACGGTTGCTAACACAGGAGCTAACTGTGTGGGGGTGTGGAGTCGTTTTTTCAACCCCACTATCAACCGAGATAAACAAAGCGCTAGCTGACGTTCTTCATCACCGTTAAGATACTGATTCCGTGAGCTTAAGGCCAAACCATCGGCATCACGCACCACGGGTACCGTGATGAGCGTTACAGGCAGGCATAAATCTCGTAGCATCTGCTGAAGCACCGCCACTTGTTGGGCATCTTTTTCGCCAAACACGGCATGGGTGGGTTGCACCAAATTAAACAGTTTTAGCACCACAGTGGCCACCCCTGTAAAATGCCCCGGCCGATTCGCCCCACAATAACGATGGCTTAACGTGGTGGGGGGTACAACCATCGTGCCTAAAGCGGTTTGCTTCTCATCTGCAGCAAAATAAAGGCCTTCTGGGTAGAGTGTCTCCACACTAGGGGCAAAAATCGCATCGCCCTGCCCAAGCCCCTGCTCCTTTAGTAAGGCAATATCCGGTTCTAGGGTACGGGGGTAGCGATCATAATCCTCTGTAGGGCCAAATTGAGTAGGATTCACGAAAATAGAAACAATCACATGCTGGCCTTGTTGCTTGGCCTGTTGTATTAAGGCCATATGCCCCCGATGCAAGTTACCCATGGTAGGCACTAACACCACGGCTCCTGTACACTGACGACGGTACACCCTTAATGCTTCAGCCGTGTGTAACACCACCAAGGCTGGAGACGAACACAGCGTGGCAGCAGGGACGGCCGAGGATTCAACAGAGGGAGGATTCAACATACAACAAGCTCGCTTCTACAGGGTAATGGTATCTAAGACGGTAAAGGTGTTGGCATGAGCCTCTTGCTGACTCATTTGACCCGTATTTAAGGCATGCCCGCCAAACGTGGCCGTGGGAGTCATGGGGGGTTGAACAAAGCTAAAGCGAACCCCACCCTCGGTTTGTTCACGCTTAACAGAGGCGGGCAAGTTGCGTAAGGGCTTGCTAGGGCGTTTGGTATCTATTTCAAGCGTCATAAATCCTGTACCCAACACCACTGTAGGCACTTCATAAGGAGGGATGTTCGTTTGATTCAAGGTGGTATTGTTCAGGCTTGTTGGGTGCGTTACCCAGCCAAATCGGGTAGGCAGTTCGGTGTGGGCAGTCGAGCCAAACCCAAGTTCCACGTGGGCATAGGCATCTTTTGGTTGATGCGTAAGCGAGGCAGAGGGTGGGGGTAGGTTATCGGGGTGATGGTATTTCAGCCACGCTTCGCTTACACCGCCTGAGGGCAAGGCGTGCGGATGAGCACGGCTATACTGATGCACGTGTCCATGCACAAAGGCATCTACCTGATATTCAGAAAAAACAGGCCCCAGTGTGGCCAAACGCTCGTTGGCAAACTCTTTTTTATAAGTAGCATCCACAGGGAAGAGGGGGTAGTGACCAATCACAATTTTTTTAGAGTTTGGGCGATGGGTTTGACAATCGGCTAGCTCGTGCTTCAGCCAAACCATCATCTTTTGCTGTTCGGTAACGGCGGCATCCAACAATCGAGGATCTTGTTCCCGCTTGGCTAGTTGATCATAATCATTACCAAACAGGTTCATATTCACAAAAAACACATCGGCACCGTTGCTGCCAGAGCCAAGCTTTACACGATAATACTGTTTATTATCGATATAGTTTAAAAACGTATCCAACTGGTTGCTTTTAATTTCGTGGTTGCCAATGGTGCTTAAAAACGGAATATGACGCTTAAAAAAGCCTTCATAAACATAGCCAATATTGCTCCACAAGCTTTTAGGACTCCCACTTTTCAAGCTAGCCTTCGATTCATTTTTTTCGTTGTTGGGATACAAAATATCGCCTAAACAAAAGGCAGTATCTATCTGTTTATGTTGGTCATCATAGTACTGCAGGGGGGCTCTGGTATTGTATACGGTGGTGGCATTATGATAACCAGGATCGCCAAAAATAGGGATACGAAAAACACCATCGGCATTTTTTGGGGTAGGAAAGGTTAGGGTATAGCAGTCTATATCTGTTGTTGCTGGTACTCGGTGCCGATTCATGATGGTTTGGTGGGTCAGGGTTTTATGTTCCCATGGTAGGGCTTGCATGTTAGGCAAGGGCAAGCCCCATTCTCGTAGTTGTCCCATCACCACACTCCGCACCCCCGCCCAAGCGAGTTCGCCACTAAAAGCCAAAGCTTCCCAAAAGTGGGAGGGTGGTTCAGGTTCTTGGTTGGCTTGGTAGCGTTCATCTAGCTGCTTGGGGGGTTGCTCCAAGGCGAGGCCTTGTGTTTTCAAGCGGCGCATGTATTCCCGATGTTCGGGTGTGGATGTTTGTTGCCCAGAGGAGGCTACCAAGCCTTGGCGTAGCGTGTAGGCAAACGGGGTTGGTTGTAGAAAAGAGGTGGGTAACATGGTTTTTTGCCTTGCATAGGTTAGACACGCTCTATAGAAGACTCTGCAAAAGGGGTTTTCGAGGCTTCTAAGTTCCTCGTTTCGTGTCGTCTTACAGACGACTTTGAGAGGCCGGGGCGTTCGCCCCCACAGTGAGGAGGGACAATCTCAATTCTTACGCAAGATCCTCATTGTGAAAAACCTCTCAAACTCTCCCCCCTAGAGTATTTATAGGGGCTTCGCCCCTATAGACCCGTTTTCTCAAAGAGGTTTTAACTCTTCGTTGTACGCTCGAATGGACTTTTACAGAGATTTCTATACTAAAATAGTACAAATACATTAAGACGACAACA